>DATEQL010000975.1:0-2763 GCA_035272665.1 Allostellaceae bacterium | reverse complement strand
ATCAACATCATCTCCGGTTGGCAGCGTCGCGAATACACGCAAATGGGGATCTGGCCGGGAGCGGAGCATTATCGACGCCGCTACGATTACTGCGCCGAATACGTCGCCATCATGCGCGAGTTGTGGGAGACCGGCCGATCCGATCTGAAGGGCGATTTCTTTCAGATGGACGATTGCCGATGCCTGCCGCTGCCGACCGGCAAGATCCCGATCATTTGCGCTGCGCAGAGCGACGCCGGCACGCGCTTTGCCGCGCAATATGCCGACTACAATTTCTGCACCGGCGGTGGGGTCAATCAGCCGGCTGCGGTGGCGTCGAGTGTGGCGCGCCTGGTGACCGCGACGGCCGAAACCGGCCGAGATTGCGGCGCGCTGATCCTGCAGATGGTCATCGCCGACGAAACCGATGCCGCGGCGATGGCGAAATGGGAGCATTACAAGGCCGGAACCGATCTGGAAGCGCTGGCTTGGCGGGACGCTCAGGCGGAGGACGATCCCAGTAAGGATCCATACGCGCAGCCCAATCGGCGCAGGACCTTGGGCATCGAAAAATTGCCGACCAATCAGGGCGTCTTTGTCGGCTCTTACGCCTCGATCGCGCGGATGCTCGATGAAATGGCCGCGGTTCCCGGCGTGCGTGGGGTGATGCTGACCTTTGATGATTTCGTGATCGGCATGGAGCAGTTCGGCACGCGCATTTTGCCATTGATGCGATGCCGCGAGGGCATGCACCGGGCAGCGTAGCCCGCGAGCGAGAGACCCTCGGTCAGACAGAGCGAAAGGTATGACGAATGTCAGGAAGCAGAAAAGCTGCACCGATTCGTTCGAGCGGGCCGAAGATCACGCGCCGGCGCCTATGAAAGGCAGCGCCGCCTTGGCCGGGCTCACGGCAGGGTCGGGGGCGCTCCCTCGGTTCCCGATGATCTGGGCTCAGAACATCAAGGACATGGTTTTACGTCAGGCGGGGTCGCCGGTCGCGGCCATCCCGAAGATCGCCGAACAGGCGAGCAAGGATCTCGGATTCACCATCCAAATGCAGGCGACCGAGAATGTCGATTTGTTGAACCGCTTTTTGTCGCAGTCGAGCGCGATCGACGTCGGCGATGTCAGCATCGTGTTCATGAAATACCTGGTCGGCCGCAACGTGCTGCAGGCGATTCCGCTCAGCAAATACAAATACTGGGACCAGACCATCCCACTCTTCACCTCGGGCACCTATCCGGACGGCGCCGAAGCGTCGACCCAGGGGGTGGCGCCCTACACCGTGCTCTATGCAACCGGCCCCGACGGCCAGAAATTCGCCAAAGGCCCAACCGAGTGGCTGACCGGCATCCCGACCATCACCAATGCCGACACTCTCGGCATCCGCCCCGATCTGATCGGGCGCCCGATCACCAGCTGGGCCGACCTGATCAACCCCGAGTTCAAGGGTAAGGCCGCCTTGAACGAGTCGCCGACCACCGGCGTCATCGATGTCGCGATGGCGGTCGAGGCGCGCGGCGCCGTCAAGTACGGCAACAAGGGCAACATGACCCGCGACGAGATCGACCAGACCATCAACCTGATGATCGACATCAAGAAGTCGGGGCATTTCCGTTCGTTCTGGACGACCTTCGATCAGTCGGTGAATCTGATGGCTTCCGGCGAGGTGGTGATCCAGTCGATGATCTCGCCGGCGGTCACCGCGGTACGCACCCGCGGCATTCCGTGCGTTTTCCAACCACTGCGCGAGGGCTATCGCGGCTGGGGGACCACCCTGGCGCCGATGAAGCATCTGAGCGGACTCAAGCTCGACTGCTTTTACGAATACATGAACTGGTACACCTCCGGCTTCCAGGGCGCCTTTATCGCGCGCCAGGGCTATTATTCGGGCGTCCCGGAGAATGCAAAAAAGTTCCTGACCGAAGCGGAGTGGGACTACTGGTACGACGGCAAGCCGGCAGCTACCGACATTACCGATCCTTTCGGGAAGCTGATGGAAAAGGCCGGAAATGTCCACGACGGCGGTGCGTTCTGGGATCGTATGGGCAACATCGCGGTCTGGAACACGGTGATGGACGAAGATCGCTACCTGACGCGGCGGTGGAACGAGTTCATTACGTCTTAAGCGCCTCGCCGGACCCCGTGCCGCGCTGGCTCCGCTCCGTCAGGTTCGGTGACCCCAACTCGCATTCCCTGACTGTGTCGCGTTGATGAGACTGGCGTGACTGGACATCGCCGATGATCGATATCTTGGTGCGCCCGCTTCTCCGCCGCCGCATGGCGCCTAGCCTGGCATTGCTGATCGCGGTGACCATGACGGGCACGATGGCAATGCACGTCTTCGTGCCGGCGATGCCGGCAGCGGCGGCCGATCTAGGCACCTCGCCGTCGCTGATTCAGTCCACGATCACACTTTATATCGTCGGTTTGGCCGCAGGCCAGCTGATCTACGGTCCGCTCTCCGATCGGTTCGGCCGCCGCCCGGTCCTGCTGGTGAGCCTGGCGCGTTATGTGTTGGGGCTGGTGCTGGCGATCCCGGTGGCCAGCGTCGGCGCGCTGATCGGGGCGCGCCTGCTGCAATCGCTCGGGGCGTGCGGTGCCCTTGTCCTCGGCCGCGCAATGGTGCGCGACGGCAGCAGTGGCGAGGATGCCGTGCGCCGTCTCGCAGCGGTGATGATCGCGATGACGATGACACCGGCGATCGCCCCAGCGATCGGCGGCGTGATCAGCGGCTGGTTCGGCTGGCGCGCCATTTTCGGCATCCTCGCGGTCTTCGTTGCC
>DATEQL010000974.1:0-5778 GCA_035272665.1 Allostellaceae bacterium | reverse complement strand
GCGCTCGCCAACGGGGCCGTCGGAACGCTGCTGGTGTTGCGGCGGATGAGCCTCGATGGCGATGTGCTCGGGCACGCGGTGATGCCCGGCGCGGCGGTCGGGTTTCTGTATGCCGGACCATCGCCGACATGGCTGTCGCTGGGCGGGCTAGCGAGCGGACTTGCCGTGGCGGCGCTGGCGGGGCTGATCACCGGCGGGCGGGCGCGCCATGATGCCGGACTGGTGGCGTTCTATCTAGTCGCCCTCTCGCTCGGCGTCCTCCTCGTGGCGTGGCGGGGCAGCAATGTCGACGTCATGCGCGTGCTGTTCGGCACTGTGCTGGCGATCGACCAGCGGGCCCTCCTGAAGATCGCCGCTATCAGCAGCGTGATCGTGCTGGTGATCGCGGCATTGTATCGACCACTGGCAGTGGGTGCGTTCGATCCGGCGTTTCTTCGCGCGGTGGGTACGCGCGCGCCGTACGGAGCGGTGTTTCTGGCGGTGGTAGTGTTGGCGCTGGTGGCGAGCTTCCAAGCGTTCGGCACACTCTTGGCGGTGGGACCGATGCTGCTGCCGGCCGCGGCGGCGCGGTGCTGGGGGCTGGGGGTGGCAGCGTCGATGGCGCTGGCGACGGGCTTCGGGCTCGCCGCATCGGTCGCGGGACTGCTGGTCTCCTATCACGACAATCTGCCCTCCGGTCCGGCGATCGTACTGGCGGGGGGATTGCTGTTTGGCATCTCGCTCGTTGCTACCAACGCCTGGCGACGCCTGGCGCCGATGATCGGGTGGAGGGACGCCTGATGCTTCGTTGCATTATCGCGCTCGCTGCCCTGCTGCTCGCGGGCCCGGCAGAAGCCCAGGACCGGATTACCGTGGTCGCGACGTTTAGCGTCATTGGCGATATGCTCGCCAACGTCGGCGGCGATCATATCGACATCAAGACCATCGTCGGCGCGGGCGGGGACTGCGAGTTATACCAGCCGACCGCAGCCGACGTCGCGACGGTCGCTTCGGCACGCGCCGTGTTCATCAACGACCTGAACGAAGAGTTCGAGCCATGGCTGGAGCCCCTGCTCAAACAGGCCCTCTTCAAGGGTACAAAGGTTGTAGTTACCCGGGGTGTGCGGACATTGACCGCAGAGGAGGAGCATCCTGTTTCCGGCAGGCAGCTTCCGGCCGCGATCGATCAGCACGCTTGGCTCGATCCGCGCAATGGCGTCATTTACGTTCGCAACATTGCCGCGGCGCTGGCCCGCCTCGATCCGGCAAACGCCGCGGACTACCGGGCGCGCGCGACGGCTTATAACAAGCAGATCCAGGCGGTCGATGATTGGGCGCGAAAGGAGATCGCCGGCGCGCCGGCGGGCAAGCGGCGAGCGCTGACGTCGCACGATTCGCTGCAGTACATTGCCAATGCCTACGGCATCACGTTGTTGACAGTGAACGGTTGGACCAATAACAGCGAGCCCTCGGCGGCCGAGCTGGCGAAGTTGGCACGGCAGATCCGGGTCGAACACGTCAAGGCGCTGTTCCTCGACAGCATCACCGATCCGCGGGCCATGCAACGCATCGCCGGTGAAACCGGTGCGGCGATCGGCGGCACGCTCTACGGTGATTCGCTATCCCCCGCAGGTGGCCAAGCGGACAGCTACACCGAGATGCTGCGCCATGACGTATCTACCCTGAAGGCGGGTATGCTGAGTAACTGAGCGATGTTGCTGGTAGCGGCGTGGCGGCGCCTGCTGGTTGCGGGTGTGGCAGTGGCGGGTTTGTGGGCCGCTGTTCTGTGGGTGGCGCCGTCGACGCCGTCGACGGCGCCAGCGCAGCCGTCGGTGCTGGTGGCAGCCCAGCCGACGGTCGTTCCGGTGACCGAACAGGACGCATTGCGCGCCGTTGTCCGGTCTGGTGTGGCGGCGCCCGGCGGCGGTCGCTTCGATCGGTTCGACGTCGCTTCGCAGCCGATTGTGGCGCCGGTCAACGCGCGCGGTCAGGTCGCCTTTTATGCGACCGTGCTGCACGCGCCGGCACGCGAGGGCATCTTCCTGGCCGAACGGGGGCACGTGGCGAAGGTGGCAGCGTTCGGTGACGACTTGCCGGGGGGCGGCACGCTCGCGGGGTTCGGGGCACATCCGCTGCCGGCGCTGAACAGCGCCGGGCATGTTGCGTTCGGCGCGCAGGTCGCTGGCGGCCGTGCGACCGAGGGGGTGTTCCTCGCCGGGGCGGACGGGCTGCAGGCCATAGCACTTGCCGGCGACGACGCTCCGGGTGTGCCTCTCGGCGTCCTGGTTGGGTTCGACGCGCCGGCGCTGAACGACAACGACGAGCTTGCTCTCGTGGCCGATGTGCGGCGCGGACGCGACCTGCTCGATGTGCTCTATTTCTGGAACGGCCGGCGGCTGCAGCGGGTGGTGGCGGAAGGCGAGCGGCTGCTGCGCATCGGCGGCACGATGGACAAGATCGGCGAGCCGGCGCTGAACAATAGCGGCGTCATCGCTTTTCCGGCCACGATCTTCAAGGGTCCGGCGCTCGGAGGCATTTTCGTTGCGGGTGCGCGCGATCTGCGTCTGCTGGTCGGATCTGGTGACCGGGCGCCGAGCGGGGCGATGATCCTGCGCTTCTCCGAGCGGGTGGCGATCGACGATGAGGACGGGATCGCGTTCGGCAGCCATCTCGGCAAGGACGGTGTCGCCCGCGAGGCAGTGCTGAGGATCGGGCCGGAGGGTCTGGCTGAGATCGCCGTCGAGGGAGCGCCGGCGCCGGGTGGCGGCCGCTATGCGGGGTTCGGTCCCTGGCCGACAGTGGGCCCGGGCGGGGTGACGGCATTCATCGCCGCCCTCGATGACGGGCCGGGACCGCTTGCCGCCTTCGCAGGGGCCGCGAGCGATATCAGGCCGGTCGCGACGATGGGCGAAACGCTGCCGCAGGGCGAGTTGATCGGCCGTTTCGCACTCAATGCGGTCGCCGTGGCGGGACCGAGCGGCGCGCTAACCTTCGCCACGGTGGCGCAGGAGAGGGAAGACCGCAACGCGATCTACTGTCGCTGCCCGGGGCCGGCACGCTAAGGGACGGAATTCTCGATTTGTCGACGGATTGAGCGACGATCACCTCACATCTAGCCACCTGTCGGCGCCGTCCGTCGGCAGCCACGATCACCTACTCGTTGAGCGTGTCGATCAGAAGGGGGCAAGTTTTTCGCGCGTGACCCCGGGTTGACCGACTGGCCCTTTTTGAAACGGCTGTGCACCGGCGGCTTGCCGCGGCCAACCTCGTAATCGCGCTTGTTCTCGACAAGAGGCTCCCGCCATCCTCGTCACCCCGCGCGGCGCGGGCGACACCTGCCGCCCGCTTGCCAAAGCGAAGTTCCGCCCCACATAACCCAGCCATACGAAAATGCCAATGATTAAATTACAATGATAGCAATTACGGCGATGGCGATTCCGCGGTTCTTGGACTTCCCTGCCGTTTCCCTGCCGCGCCTTCGATTCGACCGGAAAATCGCAGTCAAGCTATTGATTAGAGCGGATTTTTGGTGCAGTGGTGAGCCCAGGGAAAATTTTTCTCCTGAGTTTCCCGGAGCGGCAGGGAACGGGAGGGGGCGCTACCCCGCTCTTTTTCGCCCTTTCGGCGCCGCTTCAGCCACCGGCTCGGCCGTTGCGGTTTCCTTCTTTTTGCGGCCACCCGACACCGGCAGCAGCAGCGGGGCCTGGCGGCGGTCGGGACCGGCCTTGGGGCGTGCGGCCTTGGTGGCGGCCGCTTGCTTCGGCTCGGCCGCGGCCTCCTGCGCGAGGCTGCGCTTCAAGGCGTCCATCAGATTGATGACCTTGGGCGGCTCGGCGACCTCGCGGGGTGCCCGCTCCAGTCCCTTGGTCTTCGCCTCGACCAGCTCGCGCAGCGCGACCTGATAGCGGTCGTGGAACATCTCCGGGTCGAAGGCACCCGCCCGGCGCTCGATGATCGTCTCGGCGATTGCCACCATGTCGGGGTCGGCCTCGCCCTTCGGCTTGGCGCCGAATTCCGGCGGGCGGACCTCGTCGGCAGACCGGACAGTCGACATCACCAGCCCGCCGTCGCGAGGTTCGACCAGCACCAGCCGCTCCCGGCTCGAGAGCGTGACATGCCCGAGCCCGACCTTGTTCGTCTTGGCCATCGCCTCGCCGATGACCCGGAAGGTCTCGGCCGCGATCTCGCCGTCGGGATGGACGTAATAGGGCGTCTCGAGGTAGATCGGATCCACCGCGTCGCGGTCGGCGAAGCGGTTGAGATCGATGATCTTCGACGATTCGATCTGCAGGTCCTTCAGCTCGTCATCGGTGATCGTGACGTAGCGGCCGCGCTCGTACTCGTATCCCTTGACGATCTGATCGCGGTCGACAGGGTCGCCGGTCTTGGAGTCGACGAGCTGCTGCGCCACGCGGTTCCCGGTCTCGGCATTCAGCTGGTTGAACCGGACGCGTTTCGCCTCGGTCGTCGCCGGGACCAAGTAGACCGGACAGGTCACTAGAGACAGGCGCAGAAACCCGTTCCAGCTTGCTCGGGGCATTTCGACCTCCTGTTCCGTCGCGCAGACCGGGCAAAATTTAACGATTCAATACCGCAGATCGTTCCCGGCCGCTACCGCCGTGATCAACCTCCCATTCGCCGCCGCACCGCCGCACCGATCGACTGGCGAAGCTTGCCGATCTCCGCCCAGGGATCGGTATCGAGTGCCGCGAGGCGCTGCGGCACCGTGACGACCGTGAAGCCCTCGGGACGCGCCCCCTTCTCGACCTCTTCCCAGAACAGCGGCGTCGATACCGGGGCGCCCGGTCGCGCGCGCGGCGAATAGGTGCCGATCGCGGTGGCGCCGCGGCTGTTGCGCAGATAGTCGATATAGATGCGGCCGCGCCGCGCGCGCTTCGCCTGATTCGCGGTAAACCTCTCGGGGGATTGCGCAACGAACCGGTCGGCGACCCATTTGGTGAAGGCCTTGGCCTCGTCCCAGGCGAGCTTGGGCTGCAGCGGCACGACCACGTGCAAGCCCTTGCCGCCGGTCGTCTTCACAAAACTCTGGAGGCCGATCGCCAACAGCGCCTCGCGTATCTCGATCGCCGCCTCGGTCACCCGTGGCCACGGCAAGCCCTCGTCCGGGTCGAGATCGAAGGTGATCCGGTCGGGGGTATCGAGCTTTTCGGCCGTGGCACCCGAGGGATGGAGCTCGATCACATTCATCTGCACCAGCCCGATCAGCCCGGCCAAATCGTCGATGACGGGATAGGCCACGGTCTCCCCGTCCTCCGTGATGTCGACATGGCCGATCGCGTCGGGCGCTCCCTTGCCGAGATGCTTCTGATAGAAGCACGGCTTGCCTTGGCCGCCTGGACAGCGCACCAGGGTCAGCGGCCGATGCGCGAGGTTAGGCAATGCCCGGTCGGCTACCGTCTTGTAGTAGCGCGCGAGATCGAGCTTGGTGAGAGCGTCCTCGGGATAGAGGACGCGATCTGGGTGGGTTAGCCGCACCCCCTCGAACATCACGCTGCCGTCCCGCGCGGGTTTGGAAACCCCGGCGTCGGCAGGCCCGGGCAGAGCGGGTTTTGTCATCGGCCCGCCGTTTGGGGATGAGGGGTCATAGACGACCTCTTTCGGGCTCTTGTCCTCGCGCAACCCCTGGAAGGAGGCGTGGCGGAGGATAGCGTCGGCGGTCCAGCCGGCGAATTCGACCTCGGCGACGAGCTCCGGCCGAACCCAACGGACGCCCTTGCGCGGAGCATCCTTGGGCAGCACAACGGGAGGGTCCTTGATGACGAAAGAGTCGAGCCGTTG
>DATEQL010000973.1:0-2189 GCA_035272665.1 Allostellaceae bacterium | reverse complement strand
TGCCAGTATTGCGCCCACGACGTGCTCTGCCAGATGCCGCGGCACTTCTCCCGCATCGCCGGCCGATCGGCCATGACGCGGGCATTGCGCCGCAGCAGTTGCGGCAGCGTCGCCTCGTCGCTCATGCGGCGCCTCTTGTTGGCGCCGCCCGGCCCGGTTGCTCCTGGCCGGCCCCGAGATAGGCGCGCACCACGTCGGGATTGCGTTGCACCTCCGCCGGCGTGCCCTCGGCGATCTTGCGTCCGTGGTCGAGCACCGCAACCCGGTGGGAGATGTCCATGACGACGCCCATGTCGTGCTCGATCAGGATGATCGTCGTGGCCCATTCGGCGTTGATGTCGAGGATGAAGCGGGCCATGTCCTCCTTCTCTTCCTGGTTCATGCCGCCCATCGGCTCGTCGAGCAGTAGAACCTTGGGGTCGAGGGCCAGCGCACGCCCCAGTTCGACGCGCTTTCTGAGGCCGTAGGCAAGCCCGCTGGTCGGTTGCTTGCGCAGGTCCTCGAGCTCGAGGAACTCGATCAGCTCCTCGACCCGGGCGCGGTGCGCCACCTCCTCCCTTTGCGCCAAGCCCCAATACACAAAAGATGACAACACCCCGGATTTCATCAGCACGTGGCGGCCCAGCATAATGTTGTCGAGCACCGTCATGCCGCTGAACAACGCGATATTCTGAAACGTACGGGCGATCCCCATCGCGGCGACCTGCGACGGACGGACGCCGGTGATGTCCCTGCCTTCGAATACAATGGCGCCGGTGTCCGGGCGATAAAAACCGCTGATCATGTTGAGCAGCGAGGTCTTGCCGGCGCCGTTTGGACCAATGACCGACACCAGCCCACCGCGGCGGACGGATAACGTGATGCTTTCGACCGCCCGTACGCCGCCAAAGTGCTTCGACACGCCGGAAATGGTGAGCTGCGCTTCGGCAGTCGAAACATTCAAATTTTCGGACACGAGACCGCCCGCATTTCCACCCGCCCACTTTATTCGCTCATGCCGCGCCCTTATGGCAGGCATACTGCTGACGCATGCGAGAGAATGCAACCGCCTACATAACCTCCGCATTCGCCTTAACGTTGTTATCACAAGGTTTTGACGACAAAACTTGTCGCCGCAGCGGCCACGTGAAACGATCCGCACGGATTTACGGCGATCGAATGGTTAATAGCGTGTCCGAGCCGGAGACCCTGCCGACGACGCTGCTGACGGGCTTTCTCGGCAGCGGCAAAACGACGCTACTGCGCCGGGCATTGGTGTCGCCCGAACTTGCTGAAACCGCCGTCATCATCAACGAGATCGGCGAGATCGCGATCGACCACCACCTCGTCGACTTCGTCGAAGGCAATGTCCTCGAGCTGCCGGGGGGTTGCTTGTGCTGTGCCGTCCGGGAGGATCTGGCGCGGACCTTGCGCAGCCTCCTCGAGCGGCGCGATGCCGGCGAGATCAGGCGGTTTCGCCGCATCGTCATCGAAACGACCGGTCTCGCCGACCCGGCGCCAATCCTTTTCACACTCGGCACCGATCCGATGCTCGACCACTGTCTGCGCCTCGCCGGGGTTGTTACCCTCGTGGATGCGGTCAGCGGCGCCGAGACCCTCGACCGTTTTGCCGAGGCCGGGCGGCAAGCCGCACTCGCCGACGTGCTGGTGATCACCAAGACCGATCTCGCCCCACTCGGCGCCGATCTCGTGCGCCGGCTCGATCAGATCAACGACCTCGCCGAGCGCATCATAGCCGCCGAAGTGCCCGATGCCGGCGCGGTGCTGTTCGGCGCGGCCCCCCCAGCGACAGCTCCGGTCATGCCGGCGGAGCCGGTCGCGGCCCACACCCACGGCATCGACACCTTTGGGGTGGTGCTCGGCGGCGAGATCAGCCGTCTGGATTTCGCCCGCGCACTCGGCGGGTTAGCCCGCGAGCGTGGCAGCGACCTCCTTCGGGTAAAAGGAATCGTGCGGTTTTCCGACCGGCCCGATCAGCCGGCGGTGGTCCAAGCCGCGCAGCACGCGTTATTTCCCCCGGAATGGCTCGACGCCTGGCCCGACCAGGATCGTCGCAGCCGGCTCGTCTTCGTTGTGCACGAAATTCCGCGTGCCGCGATCCTCGACGCCTTCGCCTTCGCTGTTCCCTCGATATGGCAGAAGGGATGAGGATCGCGGAACGATAAAGTTTGTCATTGCCGGGCTTGACC
>DATEQL010000972.1:0-6147 GCA_035272665.1 Allostellaceae bacterium | reverse complement strand
CGCGTGTCGACCACCAGAGCGTGCCGGTTCTCCATCAGAACATGGCCCAGATAAGCGAGCTTGGCGGGCTGGCCCGGACCCTTGCGGTACAGTCGAGCATCGGGGTCCGTGGTCGAGGCGTGTGTCTGATTGCTGCGCTTCTCGCCGTGAAAGTCGCGCTCACCATTTCGTCCCGCAGCCGGCGCTTCGCCGCTGCCGTCCTTGGGGCGAAAGCTCTTCATGCTGGCCCAGGCCTCGATCAGCGTGCCGTCGACCGAGAAATGATCGTCCGACAGCAGCGCTTTGACCGACCCTTGGCTGAGCACCGCGGCCATGAACTTCCTGGCGATGTCACCCTCGATCAGACGATCGCGGTTCTTGGTGAACACCGTCTCGTCCCAGACCTCGGCATCCAGCGACAGCCCGACAAACCAGCGGAACAGCAGATTGTAGTCGAGCTGCTCCACCAACTGCTGCTCCGAACGCACCGAGTAGAAGGCCTGCAACAGCAAAGCACGAAGCAACCTCTCCGGCGGAATCGATGGCCGGCCAAATCGGGCGTACAGCTTCTCAAATTCCGGCGACAGAGCCGCCAGTGCTTCGTCCACAATCCGTTGGATCGGTCGCAACGGATGATCTTTGGGAACCCGCGCCTCGCAGCTCACATAGCTGAACAGTGCGTCGCTCCTCGTATCCCAACCGCGCATCGGACGTCCCCCGCATCTCGTCACGCAGCATGGCTTATAACCCAATATCTGGACCAATGGGTCGACTTTTTCCGGATCCTGCTAGAGAACCCGATCGTGATCGAATTAAATCGCCCACCCGCGGCCGAGCGATGGCGCCGAGAGCCTGCCAACGCGTCGGCAACGGGCTTCAGAGCTGCCACGAAGCGAAGACCGATCAGAGCGCGGCTCGACATGAGGACCGCGTCGTGCGGGCCACATTCGAACGCAACGCGTTGCTGCCTCTCGAATTCCGACCGTTGACCATGAGGCCCCGGCGGTCTTGACCCGCACTCGCGCGGGCCTTGACGGCCCCGCCACTGTCAGGGGACGGGGAACCGGCCGTTGATTGCGGACCAAAACTGGGTCTCCACCACTCTGCCTCCGCGCCGGATTTCGCCCTGAAAGGCGACAAGGATATCGAACACGTCGCCGGGCATTACGTTGTCGGGTCCGCCTGGGGTGTCATCACCGACATAATGACAGCCGGTCGCCTGATTTGCAGTTGCCCCTGCCGGATCATCGAAATACCCGTTGTTCGTACCCTCGTTCGCTTGATCGCGATGACCATAATTCAGCGCCGGGGTAGTGATGTTGCCATCCTCGGTGAATGCAGCAGGCAGTGCGCCTCCGGGGAAGTTGGTGAAGGTCCCGGCTAGGTCCGTCACTACGCCTCCCCTGATACGCCGCCAATGGCCGCGTATGAGTTGCCGGTATACGTAGTCGGTGCAGTTGCAATACTGCGAAAATAGCGCCCGCATTGTGAAGTGGCCCGTAATCGGGCGCTGGCCGCCGGCGATAGGGCCCACTGTGGGGCGATCGACACCCACGTTGAAGGCGAGCAGGCAATTCTCGTCGGTCCTGGGCAGCCCTTCCCTCCTTGTTTCCCTGTCGAGGAATTCGAATGTTCGCGGCCCGATCATTCCATCTTTGTGCAGACCGTATTCTTCCTGGAGAGCGGCGACGGCCAGAATGTCCTCTTCCGCCCAGATTCCCGTGGGGTCAGTCCCGATCAGATCTTGCAATTGCTTTGTTCGCGCCTCGTCATAGGTGAATTTGTTGAACCGGATCGCAGCATCGACTTGGGCTTGCGTCAGGTCCCGCTGGGCCGCCGGCGCGGGCTCGGGAGGCGGGGTGGCAAGGTCCCGCTGCACCGTGTTTTGCGTAATCGGCCGCTGCTGGACGACATGGGCCAGCTCGTGTGCCACCAAACGCCGCCCGGCGGCACTGCCAGGCGAAAACTCGCCGGGCCCGAAGACGATCTTCGGGCCGATGGTGAAGGCGCGCGCGTTCAACCCGCGCGCCAGCGCCGCCGCGTCCGGGTCCGTATGCACCCGCACGCTACCAAAGTCATGGCCGAACCGGGGCTCGAAGAACGCGCGTTCCGACGCCGGAAGCGGGTCGCCGGCGCTCAAATTTCTGATGCGCTGTTCCAGCCCGTCCGTGATCAGTGGAGGCGGCCCAATCAGCTTCCCGTGGATCTCGTCGTCGGGGTCGATCCGCTTACGATGGATCATCTCGCGCTCGTTCGACTCGCATGCCTCGCAGCTTCGGCTAAGCCGAACCGTAGCGGCCGAAATCGGTGCGACGGGCGCGGCCATGCGCATTACCCGGTCCGCGACGGCGTCCGCCTCACACTCCAATGGATCGTCCACCGTCCCCACCACCAGCTTTCGCTGCAAAACGGCCCGGCCAGGTGGAGACAGCGGAATCTTGCTGAAATCCCAGGAGACACCGGGCCTGGCCCCTCGGGCGGTCAGGTTAGTTGGGTCAGCCTCTTGCTCATTGTGGCCATGGGGCTCGTTCTCGGTCAGGGTTCGAGTCCGCTGCGAGAGAAGCCGCAACGTCGCCTGATTGCCGATGCTCCTCTGGAGCATGTGCGCTTGTTCTGCCGCACCACCAATAGATGGTCGCGCTACAAGCGTCGACCGCTGGGGCGCCAGTTTTCTGGTCGGGCTCGCGGCTGCCCTCTGTGCCTTCGCGACTGGCGGAGCAAACATGGCTGCACCCTTTGACCGATGCCTATGAGCGAGGAGAATACACCGCCGTAGCGTTAGCCTGATTTCGCCGAACCCGCAGCGCCCCCCGGCATGACTGCGTCATTCTGGTCTACCGGACCGAGGCGGAGCGATGAGTCGAAATCACTGTCTCAACTACGGCATGGACGGCATTCTGGCACGATACCGCTGGAAGGTCCAGAATCTTCAAAGACGGATGGCGCTGATCGCGCCGTATGGATGGCTATGGTAGCGTCTTGACGATCGACCATCACGTCAGCCGGCAGCTGAAGGTTACCGGCTGCGATGTAATTGCCGCCGAAAAGGCGAACGGAGCGCGAAGCAAAGGCTGGATCGAACTCAAGGTGGTGTTCGACTTTTCCGGCCGGAGACGCCCTTTGTCGTAACCCGGGTCGATCGCTGGGCGCGCAGCATTCGCGACTCCGGGAGCGCGGGTTACGCCGAAGGCAAACGAGCGGCCGATCGATACCCGCACCGCGTCGGGCAAGGCCCTCTTCGACATGCTCGATCTGTCCGCCGAGCTCGAGACCGGCTTTGTCACGATCATCGGAGAGCTTGGGAGAGAGTCGCTGCAGGCCTGACGCGATGGCTGAATCTTCTGGCGCCGTCACCGCTTTCGCGTTTCTCATCCCGCATGCTGTGTGGCTCTACCTGCGCTTGCCGCTCGGCCGATCGAGACGTCCAAGATCTTCTCCCGAACGCAGGCTCTAACTCTCTTACAAGTCGATCCGGAGCTGGTTGCTGAAGATCGAACCGGTGATCGCGCACTGGCTACGACGGCGGGGCCTCTGCCGAGCGACCGATGGCAATCTGGGTGAGTTGGTGGTCCGGATCGCTGGTGAGTGGTTGTGGCTCTGGTGGGCCGCCGACCACCAGGGCGAGGTCCTCGACATGCTGGTTCAGAGGCCGCCTCAGGCGTAACTTTGGAAGCGTCCTGAAGGGGTAGCGCCGCCGCTCTCGCGCCAGGGGTCAGGATCGAACCGCCGGCCGACTATCTTGTCGCGGCCTCGGATATTCAGCTTTTGCAGAATGTTATGTACGTGGTTCTTGACGGTCGCATTGCCCAAGCCCAAGCGGCGCGCGATTTCTTTATTCTGCAAACCGAGTGCGATCAGTCCGGCGATTTCCCGCTCACGCCGGGTTAGCGCCTCGCCCAAGGGACTCGGCGGGCGGTCGGCTGCCAGCATCGCCACTCGGTTGAACAGCACGGCCGCGATTCGGGGAGGGCAGACCAACTCGCCGCCGAGGGCACGCATTATGGTTGCGATCAGATCTTGCACGGTCCCGTGCTGTGCCACATAGCCACAGATGCCGGCCTCGGCGCAGGCGATGATGTCGCCCTCCAGCTCCGCGACGGCCACCGCCACGATCCGCAGATCGGGGAGGATCGCGTGGAGCTGCCGGGGAACAGCGAAGCAATCGTGCCCTGCCATGTCGAGGAGCAGTGACGCCGGCCTCGACCTTCCAATCTCTTCCAGCGCATCAGCACAGGAGCCGTGGCCGACAACGTTCAGCTCGACCTCTCGCATCAGCATTGCTTTGAGGCCCTCGCGGAATAGGCGTGTCTCGCTAACTATGTACACGCGTGCAGGCTGCGCGGGCAGCCCGAGAGCATCGTTATTGCTGCCTCCCTGACCTGATTTCCTGTCAGCCGCCGCGCATTCCCCGATCGGACTCGACGCGTGCCCCACGCCCATGGCGGTCTCCTCTTGGTAGCGCCAACTAGTTGAACCAAGATAAGTATTTGTTTTATCCGCTGATTCTGCAGTTGCACCCCTTATAATCATTAACTATAGTGCGCGTAAGTGTGAAATGCATCACACTAAAGGTGAAAAGCGCCATCCGCCCTACGGAGAGGGCGGCGGTTGGGCTGGCGCCTTCAGGCGGGAATTCGGCAGTGCCGCGGATCTCGCCGTCGATCAGCCCGATTTGCGTACATCTGGCGACCGGTTTTTCGGGCTGATGGAAAAACAACACGACAGGATTTTTCTTATAGTCCCGCAGGTCCATGCCGGCGGGCAGCAGGACGTGACCGTCACGTGCCAACTGAGCGGTACAAAGGGTGAATTTAAATTCGCGCGGTCCTACACTGCGGATTGAGCCGGGAAGGGTTTGTCTTAACATTGTGCCCTCTCACGCCAATGTCGCAAAGCCGGCATTGACCAGCGCCGTCGCGTCCGCCGACAATAACCCATAGGTTTGCCCGGCCGAGAGGGTGATGGTGCCGCCCTCGGCTGATGCCGCCCCGGTATTGGCCGGGCGCACCGGGAAACCGGGAGGCGATGTTGCCAAATTATCGGCGCCCCCGATCACGACGCGCACCGCCACAGCGCCGGCGCTATGGAACGCTCTGCCCGGTGTCGAAAAGCGGAGGAAGGTCGGCGACCGCGGGGCCCTGATCGATCAGCTGTGGCCGGCAATCGAGGACCTGCCGGACCCGGAATTGGAGCCCGACGCAAAACGGCGGTCAAAGCAGAACGAGGTGATTGCAATGCTGCGGCGGCCCGAGGGCGCAACCGTGGATGAGGTGGCAAGGGCCACCGGGTGGCAGCGACACACCGTGCGCGGCGTCTTCTCGGGCACCCTGAAGAAGAAGCTCGGGCTCACGCTTGCCTCCGCCAAAGAGGAACGCGGCCGCGTCTACCGCGTCGACGGACCGGCAAGCGCATGAAACTGGCAATCTACGACGCTTCGGCTCGCCAGCGCGCTGGCGAGCCATCGCCGGTTCGCCACCGGAACGACAATCGGCACGATCGGCCGCGCCGTCCTGACATCACCGAGGTCGAGCGCCAAATTGCCCGCCTGGCCAATCTGTCGACGCCAGATCTACGGGTTGGCTGGCGCCAGTTGCATCGCACTGGACCGCCTCTCGGGCTCAGTCGCGATCTGCTGATCCGAGCCCTCGCCAATCAGCTGCAAGAGCAAAGCTATGGCGGCGTGAGCCGGGCGCTGCGGCGCCGCCTGCAGCGCCTGGCCGGAGCGTCAGAGAAAGCCGATCCCGGTCTCGTGCTAAAGGCCGGCACGACCCTGGTGCGCCAGTGGCGCGGACACACGCACACTGTCCTCGTCCACAAAGACGGGTTCGAGCACGAGGGCCAGCGCTATCGGTCGCTAACGGCAATTGCCGAGCAGATTACCGAGGCCCATTGGTCGGGTCCGCGGTTCTTTGGCCTGACCAAGCACGCGAGTGCTTTGGCTGGCGCCAAGGCCGGCCGATGACGCGACCAATGAGCCTCGGCACACGGCGGAACGCAAGGGTTCGCTGCGCCATCTACACCCGCAAAGGCATTGTCAAATTAAGTTGCATTGGGCGAAACAGGAATAAACCACCGTCTGCGGTCATTCTGCCGTAATTGCGTTTTGCCATTGGTTCGCGGCCTCGGCTCGAAAGATCCGCAGTGTCGAGCGCGAGACGAGATGGCGTT
>DATEQL010000971.1:0-2835 GCA_035272665.1 Allostellaceae bacterium | reverse complement strand
ACGTGGCGCGCCAAGTCGAGCGAATTGCGCAGCGACTGACCGGCATCGCCGCCTTCGATGATTGGGGAAAGATCGAGAACGGAGAGTGGAACCATGAGATGAGAATCGCACCGGACGCAGCCGATGGAAAGCTGCTTGCTTCCGCGGGTCGCGGCGAGGCGGCGGCGATGACTGTTCTCGACCGCGTCGGCCGTGCCCTGTCAGGAAGACCGTCAGCATGATGCACGGCGGAGGCTCCGACAAGTGAAGCTGATTTGGAGCTGCGCTAACGGCGATCCCACGAATAGCCTTTGAAGTCGCGGGCGAGGTAGAGCGTGTAGGCGCGGGAGGCTCCGGGTCCGATTGGGATGACCACGGGCTGGAGACGGTCGATCGCGGCGAAGCTCGGCCGCATTTCGGGGATCAGCTCGTGTTCCGAGACGAGCAGAAAATTCTCGCCGCGGTGTTGCGATAGACCATCCGTTAGTTCCCACTGGTCCTTGGCAAGGCGGTTCTTCAGCTTCCACTTGACCGCATCGAAGGGATGCGGGTGCACATAGTAGATGAGCGCGGCGAGTGTCTCGCGATCGTCGGCGAAGAGCGTAAAGCCCGGATGAGCCGCAAGCGCCGCTCCGACCGTCGAGCCGAGAGCGCGCCAACCCCGCAGCCGGGCGAGCGCGTCGTATTTCGCCGGCAGTTCGACCCCGAACGCGGCGAGCGTATCGCGGCCGGTGAGCAGGACGGCGACCGCGGCGAGATGGAGTGCGATCGAAAAGATGACGAGCTTGCGCCAGCCGCGGCCGAGCGCCCAGGCGACGACCAGCACCGTGGCCGAGACAAAGGCGGGTGCAGCCCAGTTGGCATTGGCGCGCGACAGGAAACCGACCGCCAGCATCATCGCCAATGTCGGCAACGCGAACGAGGCGAGCAGGCGGGCGCGCGGCTCGGCCAGGGTGCGCGGCGATGCCGCCAGAAATATCAGGGCGGCAAAGAACAGCGGCCCAAACACGGCAAATTGCGACCCGAAGAATTCGAGAAAGGCGTTGGGGTGGATGAGCGGCTCGTCCAGCCCCGCATTGTCCTTTACATGAAGGTAGCTGACGAACCCGTTGCTCCAATTCCACCAGAAATTTGGTGAATACAGCAGCAGGGCGATGCCGATCGCGGTGAGCAGCGGACGCAGGTGGTGACGCTCGGCCCGGAATACGAGGACATAGCCGAGCGCCGAGAAGATCCAATAGGACATCGCGTATTTGGCCAACAGGCCGAGCCCGCAGGCGAACCCCACGGCGAGCCACCAACTCCACTTGCCGTCTTCGCGCGCCCGGATGAACGCATAGAGCGCCACGGCCCAGAACAGCAGCAACGGCGCATCCGTCGAGATTATAAATCCAGAGATGGATGCTCCTGGCAGGCTGGCATAGGCGAGGGCCGACCACATCCCGACCCGGCCGTCGTAGAGCCGGGCACCGATCGCATAGACGAAAACAGCGGTGCCGGCATGCAGCAGCGGTGCGGATAGCCGGACGGCGAACTCGCTCTCGCCGAGGAGGCTTGTCGTCAGCGCGATCAGCCAGGCGACGAGCGGTGGCTTGGAGTAATAGCCCAAGGCGGGATGTTGCGCCCAAAACCAATATTGGGCTTCGTCCGGGTAGAGGTCAGCCGGCTGGAGTGCCAGCCAGAGCAGCCGCAAACCGGTGATCGCGATCACGCCGGCGAGCATGAGGGCGACCGGGGTGCGCAGCCGCGGCAACCGGAGGAAGGCCGCCGGAGCGCCGGGCGCGATCCGACCGATCGTCATGCCTGTTATACCCGCGACCACTCCGCCGACTCAAACCGGGAAATCATGGTCCTCTTCCGTCCGTGGCGGCCTTCGCCGGCATAATCCCGCCTTCTTGCGATTGTTCCCCAGCAGCAAATGCTGGCTGTCGATTAGGTCGCAGGGGAATAGCGGTAACGTGTTGACCGTTACATCGCGTCTTCGGCCGGAAGTCAAACCCCGGGAATGTGCGATGCCGCTGCTGATCGGAGCTGCCACTGTTGCGGCCACCTTGTTGAGCATGGCGTTCGGCCAGATCAATACCGGCTTCGAGGCTTTTGGTGTCCTCCTCGCCGCCGTGGTTCTGATGACCCTGCGCGAACGATAATCGGCTCTGCGCCAGTTCGTCGCAGCCGATCCAAATGCGTTGCCTGATCAAACCATTGGCATGGCAGCAGCGGCTCTCCTTTGTTGTTTACGAAGTGACACAAAGGGTAACTCTTCGCTAGATTCCCTCCGTACGGCCTGGATCAAGGCAAGGGGCGGGGGCACCAGGAATGCGGCGGTCTGTTCTGGCGGCGGTTTGCGGGTTTGTTCTCGGTATCGGGATTTTGTTTGGTACGTCGGTCGAAGCGATGGGGCTCGATCCGGCATTTAACCGGGAATTGCTAGGCCCCGAGCACGCAAAAGGGGTTCTCGTCTGGAGCCACGGCCGCTCGATCAGCGTCGAAGACTCTGAATCGCCCACACCGCCATTTCTCCAGATCCTGCGGGATGCCGGCTGGGATGTCATGCGCTTCGATCGTCCGCGGGACGGCGACACTCTGACCGAGAGTACCCATCGCCTCGTTGACCACGCGGGCCGGCTCAAGCACAACGGCTATCGCCGGGTCGTGTTGGCGGGACAATCTTTCGGCGGCTTTCTTGCGCTGATGGCA
The DNA here is from genome assembly GCA_035272665.1 of Allostellaceae bacterium. GTDB lineage: Bacteria > Pseudomonadota > Alphaproteobacteria > ATCC43930 > CGMCC-115725 > AP-15. The sequence goes on along the minus strand of DATEQL010000971.1, from coordinate 159 downwards.
GCCGATGCCTCGGACGACGTGGACGCGGTTGTTGCGACCGCGCCGGCGGCCTTCGGCAGCTTCGAGGAGTTTTACGATTCCTGGCGCCTCAACGCCATCCGGCTCTACCCGCTGCTCGAGCGAATCAAGCGCGCACGGGTCATGCTGTTCTATTTCCAC
>DATEQL010000970.1:0-3214 GCA_035272665.1 Allostellaceae bacterium | reverse complement strand
TTCGACCTCAACAAAAAAGTGACGGCGCAGATGCTGCGCGAACGCGAGATCGCCATCCATGGCTCCAAGCAGTACGTCATCGACACGATCCTGAAGATGCGCAACGAATGCGGTTACGACGATTTCTGCTTCCTCGGCTGGTTCGAGCTCGGCGGCTTCCACGCCAAGGAGATCGAAGAGCAGATGCAGATCTTCGCCGAGGAGGTGATGCCGGTGATCGCGAGCGAATGCGGCGGCAAGGTGGAGCTACCGGCGCGCGGGCTCAATCTCGTCGTCTGAGTGGAGGGTGGCCGGCGACGCCGGCGGGCAGGCCTCTGTGCCGGAGGAGGATACGATGGCGAGTAAACAGACCGAGGAGCTGAATACGCTTTATCTGGGCTGGGTGGCGGCGCTGAAGGCTAACCCGGAGATGCCGCTCGACGAGCTGCGCCATATGTTCGAGAAGTGGGAGAGCATCACCGGGGAGCCGGGCGGCGTCGATTACATCGAGACCAATGCCGGGGAGGTGCCGGCCATGTGGGCGGCGCCGAAGTACTGCGCACAGGACCGCGTGCTGCTCTGCGCGCATGGCGGCGGCTACGTCGCCGGCTCGATGTACACTCACCGCAAGACCTACGCCCATGTGGCAAAGGCGATAGGCTGCCGCGCGCTTAACGTGCATTACGGGCGCGCGCCCGAGCACGTCCACCCCGGCCCGGTGAACGACATGGCGAGGAGCAACAAATGGCTGCTCGACCAGGGTATCCGGCCGGGTCATATCGCATTGATTGGAGATTCGGCGGGCGGCGCCCTCGCTGTGACGACGATCCTGCGCGCCCGCGAGCAGGGCCTGCCCCTGCCGGCCGCCACGATGCCGCTCTCGCCCTGGCTCGACATGGAGGCGACAGGCGAGACGTTCGAGACCAACGCGGCAAAGGACCTTCTCGTCACGCGCGACATCATCCAGGCCATGGCCGGAATGTTCCTCGGCGAAGGCGGCAACCGCCGGGACCCGCTCGCCAATCCGCTGCACGCCGACCTCCAGGGCTTCCCGCCCATGTATATCCAGACCGGTGCCGACGAGACATTGCTCGACGACAGCCGCAAGCTCGCGGATCTCGCGCGCAACTCCGGCGTCGATGTGACGGTCGAGATCGTGCCGGAGATGCAGCACGTCTTCCAGTTCCTGGCCGGCACTGCGCCGGAAGCTGATGCCGCGATCCATCGCCTCGCCGCTTGGGTCCGCCCGAAGCTCGGGCTCGGCTGAGGGCCCCGGTCAAGCGCAGCGGCGCACTCACTCGCCCGAGCATCGCCGTGAGCCCCGACCCTGTCGGGCTGCGCCCGGGCCGGCGCGTGCTTTGCGAGAAACTCCTGACGCGGGGGTTCGCCGAGGTCTGGGCTGCTCCCGTTTAGCTCGCGCTCAGGCCGATTTCAGCAAGGTCGAGTTCCGCTGCCGATCCGCTGCCGACCGCGTTCCCGCACCCCAGATTTCCGCTGTCGGCCGGCTCGGCCAAATCGGATCAACGGATTGATTTCAAAAAGATTCTTTACCGTGACGGGGCAATTTTTCGAGGCGAAAACGCATTTTTCCGCTGTCGACAGGGGAATTGCGACGGGCTCGTCATCGTCGGGGTCAGGCCGTGAAGTGAGCGGATGCGGGCTACCGGGATCAGCGCGTCGACAGGGATACGTTCGCCTCGCCAGGGTCACCCGGCGGACCAAGCGCCGGAGGCCTTTTCGACGCACTTGAGGGGCCCGCGCATAGAATTGCCACAACCGTGCGCTATTATGGCTCTCAAATCGACGACGGACGCGGTGGATGGGAATGTTCTCAAGGCGGCTGGTGCCGTTCCAGGTGACGATTTGCGGGATCGACGAGCTCGGCTTCCATAGCGCGGCGGGCGTCACTCATGTCCTCTCGATCCTCGATCCCGGCTGGCCCGAGCCCGAGGCCTTCAACGCCTTCGACCCCCACCGGCGGCTCGAGCTGCGCTTTCACGACGTTATCGAAGCCGGCCTGGGCTGGGTCGCGCCGGAAGGCCAAGATGTGGAGCACCTCCTCGCCTTTGGACGTGACCTGACCGAGGCTCGGGGAACGCATCTCCTGGTCCACTGTCACGCAGGCGTGTCGCGCTCGACCGCGGCGGCGACGCTGATCCTGGCGCAGACGCGACCCGATCGGCCGGCCGACGAGGCGCTGCTCGCTGTCGTCCGGCAACGCCCGCGAGCCTGGCCCAACCTGCGCATTCTCGAACTTGGCGACGCGCTCCTCGGCCGCCGCGGCCAAATCGTCGAAGCCGCGCGGGCGCATTACCGGCGCGTCCTCGAGCGCGAGCCCTGGATGATCGAGCAGATGATCGATGGCGGGCGGGGCCGCGAGGTGGCCGAAGCCGGCAGATCTTGACGGCGTTACCGCTCGTACTCGACCCGGAGCACGACGAAGTAGTGGTGGTCGGGATCGAGGACGATGCCGTCCGGCCCGGCGAGATGGCCGTCGGCGGTGGCCGGGATGTGCTTCATCGCGACCGCATTGTCGACATTGCCGCCGATGACATCGAGCTCGCCGGGCTTGATCGCGACGACGATGTCGCAGTGGCCGCCGAACCGGCCGGTCGGCAGGTCGTCATAGGTGACCGGCCGTCGGCCGCGCCAATAGCAGATCAAGTCCCCGCGCTGCGGCGCGTAGACCTCGATCCGCTCGGCGGTGAGCGCGGTGCCGGGCTCGATGCCGAGCCCGTGGCGGCGTGCGGCGTTGATGTAATCGGAATGGGTTTCCGAATAGGGGAAGCGGCTGCCCGCTCCGGCCATCCGCATCACGTAGGAGGTGAAAGCGGCCGACCAGGCGTAGTTTCCGTCTTGGCTCTCCGGGAAGACTTGCCCGTTTTCGTTGTGAATCCCAGTCCAGGCCTGTTCTTTCCAGCGCGGGTCGAGGCCGAGCCACCAATATTCGCCGACCCGCTGCCACAAACCCTCTTCCCGCTCCTCGTCTACCGGCAGCTCGGTGTTCGGCAGCACGACCTGCTGGCCGAAGGCCCGCCACTCGCGCAACGCAATCTGCACGGCGGCCTCGCGTGAAAGCGGCTGGTAGGGCCACCGCGCAAAAGGCGGGACATGCGCGTTCATCGCCGTGGTAATGCCTGGCGTGGGGCCCGGCGGCAGCTGCTCTTCTGGCGACGGTGCGGGACAGCCGGCAAGGGCCAAGACTGCCAGCAAAGCAAGGCGTCGGATCACCGGG
>DATEQL010000969.1:0-3946 GCA_035272665.1 Allostellaceae bacterium | reverse complement strand
TGGTAAATTGTGGTCAAGCCCGACGAGCCAGGCCCGGCCGGAAAATTTCTCTCGGAGGATGACTATCACACGTCTGTTGAACCGATTGACCGCATTTTACTTAGTTTTAGCGGTACTAACTTGCTGGAACGCGGAAGATGTGAATATCGTTGCCGGAGATCGGTGCTGTACCCGGTGGTAGGATCGGCGGGAAGGCCGTGGCACCCCGGCTAAGGGCATCAATGGCTTGGGAAATCAGCGATGAGTGAAAAGGTGACGTTGACGACGACCGCCGGTGCCCCGATCGGGGACAACCAGGACGCGATCACCGCCGGACGGCATGGACCCCTACTGCTGCAGGACTACCAGTTGCTCGAAAAGCTCGCCCACCAGAACCGCGAGCGCATCCCGGAGCGCACCGTCCACGCCAAGGGCTGGGGGGCGCACGGCACTTTTACGGTCACCCACGACATCACGAAGTACACCAAGGCGAAGATCTTCTCAGAGATCGGCAAAAAAACCGAGATAATCGCGCGCTTTTCAAACGTCGCCGGCGAACTCGGCGCCGCCGACGCGGAGCGTGATTTGCGCGGCTTTGCAGTCAAATTCTATACCGAGGAAGGCAATTGGGACCTCACCGGTAACAACACGCCGATCTTCTTTGTTCGCGACCCCTACAAATTCCCGGATTTCATCCAGACGCAAAAGCGGCACCCACGCACCAACATGCGCTCACCGACGACAATGTGGGATTTCTGGTCACTATCGCCGGAAAGCTTGCACCAAGTCACCTGGCTGATGGGCGATCGCGGGTTGCCGCAGAGCCCGCGCTTCATGAACGGCTACGGCTCGCATACGTACTCCTTCATCAGCACACAGAATGAGCGGGTCTGGGTCAAATTCCATTTCAAGACCCAGCAAGGCATCAAATTCTTCACCAATCGCGAGGCCGAAGCGGTCGTCGCCAAGAACCGCGAGTCGTTCCAAGAGGATCTGTTCGGTGCCATCGAACGGCACGACTTTCCCAAATGGAAGCTGTTTGTGCAGATCATGCCGGCAGCAGATGTCGGCAAGCACTGGTACGATCCGTTTGACCTGACCAAGGTGTGGCCGCACGGCGACTATCCGCTGATCGAGGTCGGCGTGATGGAGCTCAACCGCAATGCGGACGATTATTTCACAGAGATCGAGCTCGCCGCCTTCTCGCCGTCGAATATGGTATCCGGCATTTCATGGTCGCCGGACCGGATGCTGCAGGCCCGCATCTTCTCTTACGCCGACGCCCACCGCTATCGGCTCGGCACGCATTACGAGGCGCTCCCGGTCAATCGCCCGCTCTGCCCGGTCCACAATTATCACAAGGACGGGCCGATGCGCTTTTTCGAGCCGGCAACTAATCCCGACGCCTATTACGAGCCGAACTCATTCAATGGCCCGGTCGAGGACCACCGCTTTGTCGAGCCGCCGCTCAAACTCTCCGGCGACGCTGCTCGCTACAATCATCGCGACGGTAACGACGACTATCGGCAAGTCGGCGACCTGTTCCGCCTGATTGGAAAGGAGGCGTAGCAGCGGCTGGTGAGCAACGTCGCCGAGGCGATGCAGGGCGTGCCGCGCGAGATCGTCGAACGCCAGCTCGGCCATTTCGCCAAGGCCGATCTCCGCTATGCCGAAGGCGTCGCCCACGCCTTGCGCATGCCCTTCAGCCAAGCCGCAGAATAGGTCCGCGACTGAAATCCCGAGACGATGCCGGGGAAGGCGTGATGACATTACGCGATCATTTTCATTCATATCTCGACGGCGTCCGTCGGGAAGACCGCTACCGCGTTTTTGCCGATCTCGAACGGCACGCCTTCCGCCCACCCTATGCAACTTGGCGCAGCGGCGGGGCTTCCCGCGAGGTCGTCGTGTGGTGCTCGAACGACTATCTCGGGATGGGGCGCCACGCCGCCGTGATCGGCGCCATGGTCGAGACCGCGCAGCGGATGGGCGCCGGCGCCGGAGGGACCCGCAACATCTCCGGCAATAGCCATGCCGTCGTGGCACTGGAGGCCGAGCTCGCCGACCTGCATCGCAAGGAGGCCGCCCTCGCCTTCACCTCCAGCTATGTGTCCAATGAAGCCGCTCTCGGCACGATCGGCCGGTTGCTGCCCAATTGCCTCATTTTATCGGACGAGAAGAACCACGCCTCGATGATCGCCGGAATCCGGGCGAGCGGCGCCGAAAAACGGATCTTCCGACACAGTGACCTCGGCCATCTGGAAGCGCTGCTGCGGGAAGCCGGGCACAGCCGCCCCAAGGTCATCGCCTTTGAATCGCTGTACTCGATGGATGGCGACATCGCCCCAATCGGACAGGTATGCGATCTTGCGACGAAATTCGGGGCGCTCACCTATCTCGACGAGGTCCATGCGGTCGGTCTTTACGGGCTGCGCGGCGCCGGCATCGCCGAGCGAGATGGGGTGATGGACCGGGTCGACGTTATTGAAGGCACCTTGGCGAAGGGTTTTGGCGTCGTCGGGGGCTATATCGCGGCTGACGCCGTGATCTGCGACGCGATCCGCTCGGCCGCGCCGAGCTTCATCTTCACGACCGCGATGCCGCCGGCGGTGGCTGCTGCTGCGACGCGAAGCATTGCGCATCTGAAGAGATCGGTGGCGGAGCGGATCGCTCATCGGCTGCAAGTCGACAAGACCCGCCGCGCTTTGGGCAAAGCAGGAATCCCGATGATGCCGTCGCAATCGCACATCATTCCCGTCCCGGTCGGCGATCCCGCTCTCTGCCGGGAGGCGGCGGCGCTGCTCTTGGAGAGGTTCGCGATCTATATCCAGCCGATCAACTATCCGACGGTGCCGAAGGGCACCGAGCGGCTCCGGATCACGCCGACGCCGTTCCATAACGATCGACTGATCGACGGACTGGCGAATTCGCTGCGCGAAGTCTGGGACCGGCTGGGGCTGCCACGCGAAACCAATGTCGTTCCAATATCGAGCTTGACGCGCTTGCGGCCCGCCGCTTGATTTACTGACGGCCGGTCTGACATGGCTTCCGGCAGGCGAAGGCGATTGTGGAGCCGAGATCGCTCGACCAGGTGGGCCTCCCGGCCGAGATGACGCGCCGGGCGATTCCGCCTGACAACCCGCAGACATCCGAAAAAATCTCTCTTGGCGAGAAACTGTTCTTCGATGGCCGCCTATCCGCCGACGGCACCGTGGCGTTCAGCACCTGTCACGATCCCGCGCGCGCTTTTACCGACGGCAAGCCTGTTTCGATCAGTATCAAAGGCGGCGTCGGCCAGCGCAACTCGCCGACCATTCTGAACGCCTTGTACAACAAGACCCAGTTCTGGGACGCCGAGCAAAGACGCTCGAAGACCAAGCCGCGCTGCCGATCGTCAGTCAGCTCGAAATGGGTCAGCCGAGCATGCGCGCCGCAATAGCGCGGATCGCCGCGATCGAGGATTATCGGCAGGCCTTCCGGCGGGTCTTCGGCCGACCGCCCAATGGCCTCGACCTCGTGCCCGCGATCTTCGATCCGCGCCTTGAGCTGGGCCAGGACCTCCTCGTCGCCCGGGCCGACGGCGGGGGCCGGGGCGGCGGAAGCCCGCGCGCGGGCCTCGAGGTTCAGCATCAGGTCGAGCAGGATCTTCAGCGAGCGCGCGTCGGCGGACGCGGATTTGTTGACCAGCTGCTTGATCACCGCCTCGCGCTTGGTGATCTTGCGGCGCCGGCCGTTCTCGGTGATCGTCACCGTCTCGTTCAACGCGTCGTTCAGCAGGGTCGTCAGGTTCCTCGAACCCGGCGGCCGCCCGCGCGGGTTGCCGGATTGGCCCTTCTTGAAGCCGGCGTTGCGCGGCGGCTTGCCGTAACCCACTTCGTAATCGCCCTTCGTCCCGGTCGCCATCTTGTCCTCTCAGCGTAACCGGGGTTTGTCATACAGAAAAATTTAGAATTTGTCAAGTAATTGC
>DATEQL010000968.1:0-2654 GCA_035272665.1 Allostellaceae bacterium | reverse complement strand
GACACTTGATCGAAAATTTCTTCTGCAAACTCAAACAGTTCCGTGCTATCGCCACCCGCTACGACAAAACCGCGAGAAATTTCCTCGCCGCCGTCCATCTCGCCGCCGCTACAATCTGGCTCAATTGACGACACGCCCTAGACGCCTCCCGTGAGGTTCCTGCACGTTCGCCGGATCGAGGTCATCTCTGGTAATTTCCTGCCCGGAACCGTACCTCCGAGGAGGATAGTAACCAGAATTTACTGTTTTATCTCGCCGAAGAATTGATAAATTGCCGAATAGCGCATGCGCGCCTGTTCTGAGAGATGGCTCGCGTCGCAACCCGTTTTCGGCGCTACTCCGCCCTTGGTGTTGGCCCGGCGGATGTAAGCGATGGCGGATAAGCTAGCCGAGCCCTCATGGCCCTTGGCCCGTAGCAGCAACCATTGAACTGCGCCTGGCTCTGGCGCATCGGCCTTTGCGATGACCTCGCCGACAACCGCAGAACCGTCATCCATCCTCCAGGTCGGCCCGCCGAAGTGAGTGCCGATCTGCCGACCTTGCTTATCAAAGAGGTTCGCCTCCGGCGCTTTGAATGACCAGCCGAAACTGCCGTCTCTCGCTTCGCAGGTGTAGATCTGAACACCGTCTGCGGCGAGCTCAGTCAGCAATGCCGAGCTCTGAGGTGGTGTTACGGCCGTCTCGGCGGCACCAGCGGCAACGGCACCAATGACGATCAAAATCCCCGCGGCGATACCACAAGCTACGTATTTGATCCTGATCGGCTTCAGCATGACGTCTCCATTCCGCAAACCCGGGGGACGATATCGGGAAGTAGCTGATCGTCAACCGCCGCTAGGCGCTCTCATTCCGGGGGAGCCGGACGCCCTCGAGTAAGTAGATGATCGGCGCCGAGTCGATCAGGAGCAATGCGTGCTCTGGCAGATCTTCGAACTCTAACGGCTCCATTCCTCACGCAGCTTGCGAACCGTACGGGTACTATGCTTCCCCCATAGCCCGGGGCCGGATCCTTCGACAGGCGTCAGCGGCTGCTGACGGACGGCGGCGCCGTACGCCGCGATGGGTACCTGCGCTGCAACAGGTCGGCCATGTCTGGTAATGATCGTGGATCGGCCCTTCTCAGCCGCTTCAAGAAGATCCGGCAGCTGATTGCGCGCTTCTTCGGCACCCTTGCGCAGCATTGTGCTGATCCTCAACACTCAACACATCCGTACAGCACCGTACGGACCTTCATCAAGCACACATCTGGAAGCTTCATCGTCGATGAGCTGGGCGGGCCGGCGGCGGTCGATGAGGCGGAAAGCAGTCGTCGAAACATCAACACAAGGTCGCGGCGGGCCCGGTGGTATTCTTGGGGGTCCCTCCATGCTCAACTCCGACCCGGCGAGGTGGTCGAATGAAACGTCGCAACTTCATCGCCGCCGGGGTTGCGACCCTGACGACGATGGCCGAACAGTCGTTCGCGCAACAACCCGGAGGGAAGATGCCGCGCGTCGGTATTCTGACGCCCGCGGATAATGAAAAAACGCCGATTTTCGAGGCGTTCAAAGAGGGGCTTCACGAGCTGGGTTACGTCGAGGGCCGCAACATCGTCCTCGAATTCCGTTCGGACCGCGGTGATGACTCGCTTCTCCCGCAGCTGGCGGCCGAGCTGGTGGCCCTGCCGGTCGATGTTATCGTGACGGATGGCGGCCCCGCCGCACTCGCCGCGGGCAAAGCGACAAAGCGGATTCCGATCGTCATGGGGGCGGGGCCCGATCCGGTATCGGTTGGGCTCGCCGCCAGCCTGTCGCGGCCCGGCGGGAACTTCACCGGCTTCACCCTGATGGTGAGAGAGCTAGACACGAAGCGACTGGACCTGTTGCGCACCGCCTTCCCGAACTCGACCGCCGTCGCGGTGCTGCTCAACCCTTCAAACACCGGCTCGGCAACGTATTTGCAAACGATCGAGGAGGCAGCGCGGTCGATGGGTCTGCGCATCGTCACCCGCGTCGAGCCCGGCACGCCCGAAGCCGTGCGCGCGCTCACGCCAAGCGTTTTTGCCGAGGCGACCGGGGTGACGGTCCTTGCGGATGCGATGTTCTGGAACCGCCGCCAAGCCATCATCGCACTCGTCAATGCCGCGCGCCTTCCCGCCATGTATCCCGAGCGCGAATATGCCGACGACGGCGGCCTGATGGCCTACGGCCCGAGTGTACCGGACAACTTCCGTCGAGCGGCGGGCTATGTCGATCGCATCCTCAAGGGGGTCAAGCCTGCCGATTTGCCGATTCAGGAGCCGGTGAAGTTCGATTTCGTCGTCAACCTCAAGACCGCGCGAGAGCTCGGCCTGACGATCCCGCAATCGATCCTCGCCTTCGCCGACGAGGTCATCGAATGAGACGGCGGGATCTCCTCACATTTCTCGGCGGGGCGGTGGCCCTGCGGCCGCTCTCGGCGCGCGCGCAACAGCCGAAAGTGCCGACGATCGGCGTGCTGGTTACGGGAGTCCCCGGCTCGGAAAAATTCTGGCGGATGTTCCGGCAGGCGATGCGTGAGTTGGGCTACGTCGAGGGGCAAACCGTTCGGTACGAATTCCGCTCGGACGGAGGACAGGCGAGCCGCCGGCCGGAACTGGCGGCGGAGCTGGTCGGCCTCAAAGTGGATTTGATCGT
>DATEQL010000967.1:0-5293 GCA_035272665.1 Allostellaceae bacterium | reverse complement strand
CTGCTCGACCAACTCTCTCCCGATCGCCTCTCACGCCAGCTTCGCCGGCTCCGCGACCTCGGCGTAATCAAGCGGGTCGCGGGAACCTATCGCTACTACCTCACCCGCATCGGCCGCGCCGCTACCGCAGCGCTCTGCCGTATTACTCAGACCGTGATCATCCCGGCGCTCGCATAAACGAAAAATCTCTGCAAGAAGTCTCAAGAGTCAGGTCGTTAGAGACTAATAGGCTCTCAATCGAGGTACCCGGTGTTTTAAATAAAGTTATCGGTCCCTGAACATCTCGCTCTCGATGATCAGAGCGGGTTGCCGATGATCGCCTGAAGCCGGATCGCGCTACGCCTGCTGAAGCGCCGACGCAAAGCAGGTCGCTCGCGGTGCCCGCGCGAGGGACGTGCCTGTCGATTTTCTGGATCTGCGCCATTTTAAATTCGCCGCCCCGGCTCTCCATGGAGTTCGCCCGTCGAACGTTATTGCCACAGCTAACCAAAAAAGCAGACAATCACACCGGCGGCCCCATGAAGCTAGGTGGGCCGGATCATACCAACATCACGGATGACATGAGATCAGGACCAGATCAGCGGCCTCGCGGTCGCTTCAACGCAAATCGCCCGTTTAGAGAGCAACCGCGAATCCCGCAAAACGGTCAGAGCTTCGACAGCAACGGGCCCAACATCAAGATCCGCGGCAGCGCCCACCAGATATTCGAGCGCTACGTCGCCCTGGCACGCGAAGCGACAGCGAGCGGCGATCGAATTGCCGCCGAGAATTTCTACCAGCACGCGGAGCACTATTTCCGCATCAACAACGCGCGCCGCGAAGGCAATCAGCAGGGGACGCCGCCGCGGCCGACCACACCGGCCGACGTCGAGATGAACTCATCCGAGGCAGATTCAAGAGAAGTTGACGTGGACCGGTTCCAACCCCAATGGGACGGCGAGGATTCCGTTTCCTTGGACACCTCAAGTCACTGACCGGCCGGCTCGGCTCATTCGCCTGGTCAGTAGCCGGACAAGCGGCCTAGGGGTGGCACTTGGCAGTGTAGAGCCAGGGTCGACGGGGGCAAAAGCACCGGTGCCGCCTGATTCGAGTTAGGCGGAGGTGGCTTAGAAAACGGGGTATCAAAGCTCTCGTACGGGAAGCGACCTCGACAGGCAGTGGCAACGGGGTCCAGCGCAAACGTGGTACTGGTGCACGCCGGGGGTTTACTGCTTCGGGTTACGGTTATGTAATAGGCTCTCAAACCAGGTACCCGGTGTTTTCAATAGAGTTTTCGGCTCGACCGACCAGAGCCACTGTGCCCCCGACACCTTGCATCGCGGTTCGGGGTCATGATCCTTGCCAGGGGCGGATCGACCAACTGAGTAGAAAATGGCATTTTCGTACTGAGTTCGCCGGCACCGGTCTCCTCCTACATGGTTTTCGGCTCGACTGCCCAGAGCCGCTGTGCCCTCGAGACCTTGCATCGCGGTACGGTCCCCGCGCCCCAACGGTAGAGTGGCCAGGTGAAGTCCTAAGCTTGCTGGAAAAAGGGTTGGGGCTCGCCTGATCGTTGGGGCTCGCCTGATCAGGCGAATCAACGAGGTCGGGTTAGGCGACCGGCCTCTACGAAGGAGCACCCCGATGGAGAGGATACCCGCATCCGAGCGGACACGCGAGAAGCTGAAGGCGTTGATGGGAGGTCGGAGCGAGGTCGAGGCCGGGCGTTCGGAGCTCGTGCGCCTCGCTGCGCGGCTGATCATCGAAGAGGCATTGGAGGGCGAAGCCAAGGATGCATTGGCTCGCGATTACTATGCCCGTGGGGCGACGCCGGGCGCAGGCTATCGCAACGGGTACCGAACGGGGCGGGTGAGGAGCGCCGAGGGAGCGATCGAGTACAGCGCACCGCAGATCGCCGACCGGAGCGAGCCGTTCCGTTCGCGCCTCCGGGGGCTTGTCGGCGGTCGTCCGAGGCTGCTGACCGCTGAAGAGCTGGAGGCGGCGACAAAACTCCTCGCCAATGGCACCCCGCCCAAAGATGTCGGGAGCGTCCTGGGTGTTTCGATCCCGACGTTGTACCGCCACTGCCCGGCGTCTCAGAGGACAACCTCGGCCGAAGCTGCGTAGCTGACCGATACGCGTCGCAGCGTGGACAAACGGATCTTTCGAAAGAAAGCCTCGGATTCTACTTAGTGGTGCCGGTGGCATCTCCGGCGTGGGCTTCTTCATGAACAGCTTTGGGACGCTGGGTTTGATCGAATAAAACGGGAAATTCCGCGACTGAATGACCGGAGACAGCAGCTAAGGATGCGACGGCGGGCGCTCGAATTTCACCCTCGAGATCGGCAGCCGCGGCCTCCTTTGCCGCATTGACCACCTGTTCCACCGCCTGCCGTAACGAGGTGACGACGAGATCGGCGCGCGTCGCCGCAAGCGCATCCCGCTCATCGGCCTCCTGCGCCGTCAATGTCCAGAACCCGGCGAAGATCTTCGCCTGTGGCAGCCTGCGCCGTAACCGCCGGACGAGGTAGCGGGCGTTGGTGAAGCTGCCGGGTTCCAGATAGGAAAGGCACGCCAGCTGCACGCCGGTCACGTCGAGCCGAAGCACGTTCCCGACCGAAACCGCCTCGGACGGCACCACGCGGGCACCGATCCTGTGCTTTTCCAGAAGCTGTGCCAGCATTGCCGCCGCCGCCTCGTCGAGGGATCCGCGGCCGGCGACGCATAACACCGCCGTCTCCCGCCAACCTGGCGCGAGTTCCTCCGAAGAGAAAACCGACGGCAGCGCTGCCACCTGGGCCGCTCCTTCCTCGAGGGCGGACGCCGACGCGTCGTCATGGTCGGAAAGGTCGTCGATGACCCATTCGACGGCTTCTTTGATCCTTACCCGGTGGGAGTGATCGAGCGCGCCCCGATTGACGTCGAGCTGAGCCAGCGCGAGCCCCTTGATCGCGACTTCGTCATAGTAGACCCACAGGGGTCTGTCCTTGAGGAACGCTTCGGCCTGAATCGCGGCTTCGTCGGGGTCGTCCGCCAGCACGCGTTGATAGAAGCTCTCCTCCGGCGCGAGCGCAGGCTGGTCGCCGAGCAATACCTCGAGAAACTGCAGATGCTCAACATGCCGCCCCAGCACAACCAGGCACATGGTCAGCGGCGTCGACAGGAGCAGCCCGACCGGTCCCCAGAGCAATGTCCAGAAAGCGGCGGCGACCAGCACCGCGACGCCGGAAAGCCCCATGTTGTGGCCGTAGAGCCAGGGCTCGATCACGTAACCGGTGATGAGCTCGACGACAAGAAACAGACCGACGACCCAGAACAGCATCGCCCATCCCGGATCGACGGCAACGGCGACGGCTGACGGAAATGCGGCGGCGATGAACGGTCCAATATAGGGGACGAAACGCAAGAGCATCGTGAGGATGCCCCAGAGCGCCGGGTTCGGTACGCCGATCAACCACAGCCCGGTGCCGACCAAGAGGCCGACGCTGGCGTTGATCGCGGTCTGGGTCAGCAGGTAGCTGCTAAGGCGGTGGCCGGCGTCGTCCAGCGCCAGAGTCGTGCGCCGAAGATCGCGCGCCCCGGCGAGCCGAATGAAGCGGTCCCGCAGGTCTTGTCGTTGCAGCAGGAAGAAAATCACAAACACGAGGACGATGCCGGCCGTCGCCAAAGGTTGGAGAAGTGGCCCGGCAACCTCCAGGATCAGCTGGACCGGGGTCGGGTCGGATGGGCGGATCTCGACTGGAACCGGCTTTTGCTGCTGAACACCCGGCGCGAGGGCGACAGGTCCGTTCGCCGCGGGGCGCCCCACCTTCTCAGGGGGCTTGGTGATCTCGTTGCCGAGATCGCTCAGCATCGTCGCGGCGCCCCTGACAACGCCGCTGCTGGTCGTCGTACCCCGAAGCGAATGGATCTTCTCTGTGATGTTGGTTTGATATCCGGACAGGTTCTCGGCCAAGTGCGCAAGCTGGGTGCCGATCAGCCCGCCGATGCCGATGATCACCGAGAAGGCGAGCACGACCACGACAATGACGGCAACCACGCGATTGATGTGCCAACGGCGCAGCAGCAGCACCGCCGGCCCGAGCGCAAAACTCAGCAGGATCGCGAGGGCAAAGGGGACAAAGACTTCCCGCCCGAAATAGAGCGCCGCAATGGTAACGACGGCGACGGCCAGGGTCCCCAGCCCGGTAAGAGGCGTACCAGCGGCATGAACCTCCACCGGATGATGAGAGCCAGCGGCCGGAGCGGCGGTGTCGGGCATGGGCAGAGGTCTCGCAGCTTGGATCGTGTTCAGAGAGCGCCGAGCGTTCCACTCGGCAATTGTGGCTCACTGATGGAGGCCGGGGTGGCAATCCGGATCGACTGTGGAGCGGGGGCTCGCGAACCGACCTCAGCGCCGATATCTCGTTCGCCCATCACGGCGTGCTGTTCCTCGGCGATCTGACACGTCGGGAGGCGCGAAGGTCACAATCTTCCGTGTCCGACCAACAAGTAGACCACAAGCACGATCAGCAAAATACCGCCGATACCGATGCCACCGCCATATCCCCACCGGGAATAGCCGAAACCGCCCCCGAAGAGGAGGAGCAGTATGATAATAATCAGGATCAGGTCCATCCATAGCTCCGTTGAGGGTTCCTTGCCGATCTGGTCGATCGCCTGATTGCCAAAGCCTCAAGCATAACCGCGCCGTTCCGACACAGAAATGCGAGCGGCTCAGCAGTAATGCCGTTAGCCGCGACTCGCCCTTGATGATGCCTCTTACTGGCCAAAACTCGCGACGCAATTGGCATGCAGCTGCGGATCGTTGATCGGCCCGCATTCCTTGCTGATGCGATTGACACGGAAGCCGCTGTTCGCGTGCACCACCGCCTCATAACGCTCGCTGTCGCGCACATTCTGCTGCGCCGACCAAGAGCCTGACCTATCGCCCGGATCAATCTGCGGACCATTGGTAACCACCACGGCCCCGCTCGTGCCCATTTGCGCGCGAGCGGCCGGCATGGTCGCGATTGCCGTCAGGAATGAGGCCGAGAAAGCCAGGCTCGTCATAATCTTGTAGCCTGTTGTCATGTGGGTAACCTTTCCAAGGTTAACGGTGAATGATCTCAATCGACCACGTTGGACGGCGTCCGTAACACCGGTCAGATGCATCCGGTAGATTCGGAAACTACCTAACCCGGCCAAGCCGGAACCAAACAGGATAAGATAGACGCATCAGGCGTGTGCAGCGGGAGGGACGGGTGAGGCGGCTGCTGACCGAGCGTTACCGCGAGCGTCTCGCCGGGGTGCTCTCCTGCTACGACCGGATCAT
>DATEQL010000966.1:0-7203 GCA_035272665.1 Allostellaceae bacterium | reverse complement strand
CTGCTCGACCAACTCTCTCCCGATCGCCTCTCACGCCAGCTTCGCCGGCTCCGCGACCTCGGCGTAATCAAGCGGGTCGCGGGAACCTATCGCTACTACCTCACCCGCATCGGCCGCGCCGCTACCGCAGCGCTCTGCCGTGTTACTCAGACCGTGATCATCCCGGCGCTCGCATAAACGAAAAATCTCTGCAAGAAGTCTCAAGAGTCAGGTCGTTAGAGACTAAAGCTGGGCGACGTGAAGCTCGCCGAGATCGACCAGGCGACCGCGATCCGGCTGCGTGCCTCGATGCTGCCGGCCGACTTATCTGCGCGAGGTCATCAGCCCGCCGCGGGCGATCCTGCGGCATGCCGCAGATCTGGGCTGGTACGAGGCGCCGCGCCTGAAGAGCCCGAAGATTGGCGCCGCCCGCACCCTCTGTTTGCTGCCCGAGGAAGCCGAGGGCCTGGTCGAGGCTGCCGCCCCGCATCTGCGGCCGCTGCTGCTGTTCTGCTCGGCACCGGCGCGCATGGCCGAGGCGGTCTATCTGGAATGGCGCGATGTCGACCTGGTCGGCGCGCGGGCGATCTTCTGGAAGACCAAGAACGGCACGCGGCGCAACGCGGCGCTGCCGCCGCGCACGGTCGCGGCACTCGCCAGCCTGCCGCACCGCACCGGTGTGGTGTTTCTATCGCCGCGCGGGCCTTACGGCGATCGGCGCGGCGCCTATGGTGGGCAGATCAAGAAGGGCCGGTATGGGGCGCTCGCCCGCGCCGGGCTCGACCGCGAGCTCGCGCCCTACGATCTGCGCCACACGTGGGCGTCGTGGTACTACGCGGTGCATCGCGATCTCTTGGCGCTCAAGGTCGAGGGCGGCTGGTCGAGCGTGGCGCTGGTCGAGCGCTATGCGCATTTGCTGCCCCAGGGGCACGAGGCGGCGATCGGCCGCTTTCTCGGGCATCAGGCCGGCACCCGATCGGGTGGCGCTGCGAGCAAGTGCTTGATAAGCCCCACGAATTGCCGCGAAGCTCGTATTCTTCACACGGGTGGGGTCACAGGTTGAAATCCCTGTCGCGCCCACCAGCTATCCCCTTGAAATAGCTGGCGGAGCCAGCGGGCTCCGAGAACCGATCGCGACCGCGAACCGGAACATCGCCGCAATCGTGCCAAAGTGCTGGCACCAGGCGGGCACCGACCGGCACCGCTGTTCGGCACAAGTTCTCCGCAAAGAAAGGCCCGCCGGGGCAGGGGCTTCTCTCGTCGGCGCCGATGACCAGATGAGAGGGAAGATGCCTATCGACGACAGGTAGAGGCTGCTCGAGATGCGGCTGAAGGCGCGGGCCGCACTGGCCCGCCCCTTTCCGTCGGAGCCAGGATTTCCGGGGGTCTCTGGAGTGTGACTGTCGCGTTTGTGGCCCAAAATGGGGCACTTCCTATGCGGGAGAAAGTGAGATTGTTCTTAATGAAAGGTTGCGGAGAGGCGCCTCGCGACCAAAGGGAGCCATGTCGCGTCTCCTGCGAGCCGCGCAGCC
Organism: Allostellaceae bacterium; assembly: GCA_035272665.1. Classification (GTDB taxonomy): domain Bacteria; phylum Pseudomonadota; class Alphaproteobacteria; order ATCC43930; family CGMCC-115725; genus AP-15. The sequence continues at coordinate 5,692 of DATEQL010000966.1, read as the reverse complement.
GAACCCTGCTGGTTCGCGCGAGCGCCCAGCGATCCGCCCTTTCGACTGGCCGGTGCAGGCAACCCAGCCCGATCCTGCGCTATAGCCCTTATGCTAAATTACGAGTCGCTCCAGGCGACGGCGAGACTGAGGAGGAACGGTGATGGCGCGAGTTTTCATTACGGGATCGTCGGACGGCCTTGGGCTTATGGTGGCCAAGCTCCTGATCGAGCAGGGCCATGACATTGTCTTGCACGGGCGAAATGACGAGCGCTGCCGCGACGCACGTGCGGCAGCGCCAGGCGCCAAGGACGCCGTTGTCGGCGACTTCTCCACCATCGCTGGCGCGAAGAGCGTAGCAGACGGAGTCAACAAACTCGGTCGCTTCAATGCCGTGATTCATAACGCAGGGATCGGTTATCGCGAGCCGCGGCGAGTTGAGACCGAGTCCGGCGTGCCGAGCGTATTCGCCATCAATGTGCTCGCGCCGTACGTCCTGACAGCTCTGATCGAAAGACCGGATCGACTGATCTACGTGAGTTCCGGCATGCACCAAAGCGTGTACCCACGGATGGACGATCTGCTTTGGACGAAGCGCTCTTGGAACGGTGCGTCGGCCTATGCCGAGAGCAAGCTCTGCGACGTGTTGCTTGCTTTCGCCGTCGCTCGGCGCTGGAAGAATGTCTTGTCCAATGCACTGGAGCCCGGTTGGGTACCGACCAAGATGGGTGGAGCTTCAGCACCCGGTGATATGAAAAAGGCGCATGTAACGCAGGCATGGCTCGCCACCATTGACGATCAACAGGCGCGATCGACCGGCAAATATTTTTACCATCAGAAGCTTCGGGAGCCCAATCCGATCGCTCGAGACGTCGAGGTTCAGGACCAGCTACTCGCTAGGTGCGCCCGCATTTCTGGCGTCAGGTTTCCCGAATAGCACCAACGCTAGCCTAACTTCGCCGATTCGACCACTCGAGGGGGTCTAAGTAGCTGAGAATGCTAGAGCCCACCCCCGAAGGTCGGCACTACACCGGTGCGGGTGGGACGAGCGCGGCGGCGCCGATTTTGGGTGGCGGTTGGGCGGGGAGATCGAGCTTGAGCTTGTTGAGGAGGAGCTTCGGCTCGGTGTGGCGAGTGAGGAGCAGCTCGCGGCCGTCGATGGTCGGCAGGTGAACGTCGATCATCTGCACGGCGGCGAACTTCTCGAACACGCTGCGCGGGGTCAGCCGCGGCGCCAGGGCGTGTAAGCGCCGGGCCAGTGTGACATGCAGGCAATAGGCCAGGAAGGCGATGAAGATGTGGGCCTCGACGCGCGCCTCGAACTGGTGAAAGACCGGCCGGATCGCCCGCTCCTTGGCGACGCGGTCGAGGCTTTGGGCAAAGACGTAGAGTTCGTCCTCTTGCGCCAACAGCTTGACCTGCACTCCGGGGCGCGTCTCTTGCCACGGTTTGTCAACCAGGTGCTTCTCCAAGCGCGTCAAGCGACCCTTCGGCGTGCCCACCAGGTAATGCACCGGCGGGTCGGCAGCACGCATCTCGGCGAGCACCTCCTCGGTCGGCACGCCGCGGTCCATCAGCCAGACCCGGCGGGCCTTGCCGTATTGCCGCTCGATGCGTTCGAGAAACCCCCGCAACGTCGTCTTGTCGGAGGTGTTGCCGGGCAGCACCTCGTAGGCCAGCGGCAGACCTTCGGGCGTCACCACCCGGGCGATGACGACCTGCACACAATCCGGCCGGTGATCACGGGAATAGCCAAAGCGGCGCTTGTCGCCTTCCGGAAACGGCGGATGCGCTTCGAAGTAGGTGCTCGTTAGATCGTAGAGCAGCACGTCGTAGCTGACGTTGAACAGATCGCGCCACCGCGCCGCCAGGTGATCGAATACCGCTTGCTTGTAAATCAGAAGCTGGTCATGGCAGCGGTAGAGCTTGTGGATCTCGGCAAGCCCCCCATCCTCGCCCAAGAGGTCGGCCAGGGCGCTGCGCAAAAACCACTCCCGATGCAGGCGCCACTCGCTGCCCGCCGCCAGCAAGCGATAGGCGACCAGCACAAACAGAACCTGAGCCCAGCGCGTCCCCTTGCGGCTCACGCCCAGAAGCTCGGACCAGGACAAATCCAGCTGCAGCTCCCGCCACAGCGTCAGCGCCAGCCAGCACGCGCCCCACTGCCGCGGCCGGCTGAGCCGCAGCTCCGACAGCTTGACGCGGACGATCGAGGCGTCCGCCAGCAGCCCTTCGCAGCGGTCTTCGGGAAATAGCGACAGCATCCGCGGTCGCGTCTCTCCGTCCTCCACAACCTCGATCGACCGCCGCCACGCCAATTCCTGCGTGCCGTTGATCTCGCCCAGATACAGCACGTGCCGCTGCACCACACGGCCCCCGGCAACCCGTGTGTTCTCGACCACGCTCCAGTAGCGATGCTGCTTGCCATCTTTGCGGCGGTCTTTGTAGCGCAAGAACATGATGGCCGCGAATTATCGGCACATTCGCGGCCTTGAGAATAGACTTGGTCGGCACTACAGCCGATTTCGCCGATTTTTGCCCGCAGCGCCCCTTGTCCTTCAATCACTTGGTCCGCGAAAATCGCCGCACGGCAGGTCGAATCGGCGAAGTCAGGCTAGTGCGCCGCGCCCTCGATATGACAGCGCCATGCATTCTCGCGCGGCACGATTTCGTAAAGGCAATCGTCTGTGAACAGGTCCGGCCACTCCTCGAGACGGTCATTGTCGAGCGTGCTCGGGCAGCGGTCCCACCTGGTCGACCGAAGGGTGCACCGGTCATCATTTTCCGTTCCGAGGGGCGATGCTTTCAGGTCGGCCGATGTCTCATGCCGATGTCGCACTTCTTCAAGTCAACAGGCACCAAGTCGCCCAAGCAGAAGTGGAAATTCACCAAGGCTGGTGAGGACTAGTCCTGCTTCGTCGGACTGTGGCATCCAATGCCGGCTGGTGGTGAGGCATTTACGTTGCTGACCACTTGGGGCGTGTCTGCACGGACCCCGCGGGCAGCCGCCAACGCATCAGACGATGCCGTCCTGTCGCAAGCCCGCCACCGCGGCGGCGTCGAGGCCAAGCCAGTCGGCAAGTACTTCGGCGGTATGCTCGCCGAGCAATGGCGCCGATTTGACGGCGGTCGGGACGCCGTCAAATCGCACCGGCCAGGTCGGCATCGTCATCGTGCGCTCGCCATGCGTCATCGTTTGCAGGATGCCGCGCTGCCGGAAGCTGGGTTCGTCGATCAGCTCCTGCGTATCGAGCACAGCACCGGCCGGTACGCCGACCGCACTCAGCTGTGCCATCGCCTCGTGCTTCGTGCGCTGGCGGGTCCAGGAGGTGACGATCTCGTCGACCTCGGCCTCGCATTTGATGCGGGCGTCGGGGGTATCGTACCGCGCGTCGCCGATCAGATCCTCGCGCCCCAGCAGCTTCAATAGGCGCGGCCAATGCTCGGGATTGGCACGGCTGGTTAGCAGGTAGACGTAGTCGTTGGGGCCGCCGGGCTTGCACGGGTAGATGCCGCCCGGCGGGTTGTTGGCGGGCGGCCGGCGGGGCGCCGCCTTACCGGTACGGGCCTGGGTGATGAACCCGCCGCGGCTGTAATGCATGACCGAATCCTGCATCGCAACCTGCAGCCGTCGGCCCTTGCCGGTGCGCACACGATCGAACAGCGCGCTGACGATACTGAACGCCATCAGCATGCCGGTGCCGGTGTCGCCGATCGTCGGCCCGGGCTTGACCGGCCGGCCGTCGCGCTCGCCGGTGATGCTCATCGCCCCTCCCGCAGCCTGTGCGATCGGATCGAACGACAGACCCTTCTCGTACGGGCTGCCGTCTCCGAAGCCCTTGACCTGGGCATAGATGATGCCCGGATTGATCGCGCGCACGACGTCGTAGCCGAGCCCGAGCCGCTCGACCGCACCGGGCGCAAAGTTCTCGGTGAAGACATCCGCCTTCTTTGCCATTTCCTTGACCAGTGCCAGGCCGCGGTCGGATTTCAGGTTGATTGTGATCGACCGTTTGTTGGCGTTGTACATCATGAAATAGTACGCGTCGCCGAAACCGGTGCGGCCGGCTTCGCCGCCCTTCGGGTTTTCCACCTTGGCGATGTCGGCACCCATCCAGGCAAGCGCCTCAGTGCACGTCGTGCCGGCCTCGAATTGCGTCAGATCGAGCACACGAATACCGGCCAGGTAGCCGGGGGATACGGGAGTTACGTCCATTGTAGACTCCTTATCGGGGATGGAGGTTGTCAAACCCCGGACGGCGGAGGTCCGGGGTACCGTGAGATTGCCTCGGTTGGTTCATTCCTACTCACCCGACGAAATAAGTGAAAGGGAGATGAACTCGTGCCGGTTCGGCGGGGACGATGATGGTCGCACCGATCGAGAAAGGCTGATATGGCCATCGAAGCGCGCGAGGAAAGCTCGCCGGCCGCCGAGGCGGTCAGGCCGTGCAAGATCATCCATCTCGACATGGACGCGTTCTACGCATCGGTCGAACAGCGCGACAATCCGGAGCTGCGCGGCAAGCCGGTCGCGGTCTTCGGATCAGACATGTTGATGTCTCGGTTAAGGAGCGGGGATAAACGCCTGTCTGAGAGACCTGTGCTCGAGGCGAAGACAATCCCTCGCCTGCTCGAAACCGACCCCAGGACCTGGGCTTTCCGGCGCACGGAGGAGGCGCCGCTCGACCGCGATCTCCTGGTCGTCGACGAGACCTCGATGGTCGAGGTGCCTCTCATGCGGGTTCTGCTGCTCGCTTTGCCGACAACGCCGCGTTGCTGCTCGTTGGCGACGTCGATCAACTGCCTTCGGTCGGGTCGGGGCAGGCCGTAGAGTTCTTCTGGACTTCCTGCCGCCCCAGCTGTGAGAGACGCGCGGCAGGAGCAGCCTTAACGATGAGCCGCGGAGATCGGTTACGGCTCGATCGCTATCCGGTCCCGGCAGATTCGCTGGCGCTTGCCCCCGCTTGACGCTGCGCCTATCCTGTTCGCTGTAAGTTCCGGGATCTGAAGCGGAGGCTTGGTACGTCCAGCCGCCTGTTGCGGTACCAGTCGGTGGGAGATTTTGAAATGGACCAAGGCGGCGAGCCGAAAACGGAACCAAAGACATCGTCGGCCGCCGCGCCCGGCCACCTGGGCTGGGACACTTCCGAGCTGCAAAGCCATCGTTGCGCCGTGGCGACGGTGAGCGTGATCCGCGAAAAAATTGTTCTGAATTTCGGCGCCAAGCTGGCGCGTGATCCCCGGGCGGGGGAAGTGGCGGTCGAGCTGCTCCAGCGCACCGCGCTGACCCCGCTTACCGCAAAACACCTGCTGGCGATGCTACAAAGGCTGATCGCCGAGCATGACGCCCGCTCGCCGCCGTCGGCCGAGCCACGTGCCGGATTGTGATGCAGTTTTGCGAGTTGTCCTGACCCCGGCGGACGGACGGCGCGAACCGCCGGCACAGCCCCTTGAGTTCCTGGTCGTAGACGAGTTCCTCAAAACCCTTGTCGATGGCCGCGCCCTCAAGACTGCCTTCGAGCTGGGGCTGATCGATCGGCTGATCGAACACCGCAGCGGCTCGGTCGAGGCGCTCGGCCGGGCCTTGGGCACCGATCGGCAAGGGATGCGGTTCCTGCTCGATTTGCTGCAGGCGAACGCGGTCATCGAGGAGCGGAGCGGTGACGTTCGCTTCACCCGGCGGTTCCTCGACGCGTTGCGTTACCGCGACTTG
>DATEQL010000965.1:0-6747 GCA_035272665.1 Allostellaceae bacterium | reverse complement strand
GCGCTCGCCCGGCCGATCGATCTCGAACAGCGCATCAACCGATGCCGCAGCGAGCACCAGGGTGCGGAGCCGTTCGCCTGGGAAAGCGAGGATCTGCTCGCGCTGACCGCCTTTGTCGCCCATCAATCGCGCGGGCTGCCGATCGCGGTGTCGAGCAGTGCCGAGCTGCGGCCATTCCTCGATTTGGGTAGCGAGCTGTTCCACCGCCGCGAAGGTCAGTTGAACCTGTCGTGCAGCCAACGCCACGACGACAATTGGGGCAAGCGCCTCGCCGGTGCGCCGATCCCACAGGGGCATCCGACAGGCTACCCGGTCTATCGCCTCGAATGGCAGAGCCTCGGCTCGCTGCAACGGCGGCTGCGCAATTGCATGATCGGGGTGCGCGCCGAGCCTTACGAGTACGGCGCGCCGGAAGCCGTGGCGCTCGAGCTCTACCTGATGGCGCGCGCCCGCGGCATGCCGATCGAGACTCCGGCGGTGCGCCCCTAACCAGATTCCGCTGCCGGCTGCGGAAAAAATCGCATCGGAGCCGGATTCACCTTCGAAATATGTCGAAGATCAGGTACTTACCCCGGGGATAGACGCCTTTATGACGCCTTGGTAGTGGAATTTTGACAGGCTTTTGACGCTAAAAACCCGCAAAAAACCCCTTCGGCAGAGGAATGAGAAGGGAGGCCGTGATGGCGAAGTGGAAGGTGTGCGGCGGATGCGCTGGCGACCGGGAACGGTTATGCTCGACCGACGTCGTCGAGTCACGGGAGAGTACCGATGAAGGTCGCGGGCCTCGAAATCCTGCGCTGTGACGCGGGCTGGCGGAATTACCATTTTCTCAAGCTCTCCACCGACGAGGGCATCGTCGGCTGGAGCGAGTTCGACGAAGGCTTTGGTTCGCCCGGGGTCGGCGCGGTCATCGAGCGGCTCGCAGCGCGGGTCGTCGGACTGGGCGTCTTTGACCACGAGCGGATCTATACCGAGCTCTACTGCTTTACCCGGCCGGCCGCGGGCGGTGTGGTCGGGGAGGGGCTCGGTGCAATCGAAAACGCCCTGCTCGACGCAAAGGCCAAGGCGCTCGGGGTGCCTTGTTATGTGCTGCTCGGCGGCAAGGTGCGCGACCGGGTGCGGGTCTATTGGTCGCATTGCGCGACCTGGCGGATCAATCATCCGACCCTCTACCAGCCGGCGATCACCAGCCTCGACGGCGTCAAGGCGCTCGGCGCCGAAGTCCGCGACAAGGGTTTCACGGCGCTCAAGACCAACATCTTCCTCTACGAGGGCGGGGCGCCGCGCGGCTGGCGGCCGGGTTTCGGCGTGCCGTTCCTGCCCGAGCTCAATGTCGACAAGCACGTGCTGCGCAACCTGCGCACCCACCTCGCGGCGATCCGCGAGGGTGCGGGACCCGATGTCGACCTCTTGCTCGATCTCAATTTCAACGCCAAGACCGAGGGGTATCTGAAGATCCTGAAGGCAATCGCGGATTTCGACATGTTCTGGGTCGAGATCGACAGCTACAGCCCGGCCGCACTCGGCTATATCCGGCGGCAGAGCCCGCATCCGATTAGCTCGTGCGAGACCCTCTTGGGACTGCGCGAGTTCCTGCCCTATTTCCGCGAGCAGGCGATGGACGTCGCGATCATCGACGCGGTGTGGAACGGCGTGTGGCAAGCGACGAAGATCGCGGCCGCCGCCGATGCGTTCGAGGTCAACATCGCCCCGCACAATTTCTACGGCCATCTGGCAACGATGATGAATGCGCATTTCGCCGCCGCGGTGCCGAATCTGCGCATCATGGAGATCGACATCGACCGCCTCTCCTGGGACGACGAAGTGTTCACCGCCGTGCCGCAATTCGAGAACGGCCACCTGGTGGTCTCCGCGACGCCGGGCTGGGGCACCGAACCCAACGAGGAAGCGATCCGCGCTCATCCGCCCAAAGCGCCCGGCGGCCTGCTGCACTACCGGCAGCCTTGAACAGCTGGAGGACTACGCTGGGGGTCATGTCTGGCGAGGCTCCATTACATTATCATATTGGCAATTAATATCTTGACAATCAAGCCTCGATTCGATAGATTTCTCCACCATCGGGTTCGCGGAGAAATCGGCCTCAGGGTGGTCGAGCCGGACCGCCGTCTATGGGGCGAGGGTCATGTGGGAAGCGTTTCATTATTGCGAGGTCTTCACCGGTCGGTTCAAGGCGGAGGAATGCGAGCGCGTGATTGCGCTGCATCAGGGAACGGGTGCGCTGCAGAGCAGAATGCCGCGGGGTGACGGCGGGTTCATCAGGGACAGCGATTTGTTCTGGGTTCCGCGAACGGCGGAGACCGAGTGGATATTCGCGCGCCTCTGGGATGTCGCGGCGCTCTACAATTCCCGATACAGGTTTGGGCTCTCGGCTGAAATGGGTCAGCTGCAGCTGACCCGCTACGCCCAGGATCAGCTCTACAACTGGCACATGGATCTCGGCGCCGGTGCGATGAGCCTGCGCAAGATATCGGTTGTCGTCGAGCTGGCCGCCGGCGGATATGACGGCGGCGGGACCGAGGTCTTTTACGGCGAGGGGACCAGCGGCCGGATGGCTCTCGGCCAGGGAGACGCGCTGATCTTTCCGTCCTTCATCATGCATCGGGCCTTGCCGGTGCGGAGCGGCACCCGCTGGACCTTGGTCTCGTGGCTGACCGGGCCCGAGGCCCTCAAATGAAGAAATTGGGGTCAGAGTCGATTTTGCTTCGGTCGGGTTCTGGCGTATCCGGTCCTTGCGAGCCCACGGGTCCGACCTGCGGCCGGCCCGAGGATAAACTCCGCGAAGCAATCATTGGCTGCGGGGGCTCGTCCGGTCGATATCGCTTCGTCGTGGAACCTGTCCTCGGACGGCGCATGGCGCCGACCCGGGGCTCCTCGCGATGGCGGCAGGTGCGGACGGCGACCGCGGCGCGGGCTATATGGGGGGCCGCGCCCGACCTGGGATCAGGGCCGTTTTTCGATGTTCCAGAGGAACGGGAGCGGGGAGTCGAGCACGCCGGCGAGGTTCTTGCGGAATGCCCGTCTGCCCCCGAGCTGCCCGGTGGGGATATAGGGGAGGAATTCGAATGCGCGCTGCTGGATCTGATCGGCCAGATCACGGCGCTGCGCATCGTCCGTCGCGGCGAACCATGCCCGGCGCAAAGCCTCGATCTTCTCGTCGGTCGGCCAGCCGGGCGCCGAGCCGGTGAGGCCGCCAGTGCGCAGGAACCGGTTTGTCGCCGGGTTGATCATGTCATAGTACGCAAACACGGTGTTCATCACACTCCACCCGCCCCGCTCGACCGGCTCGCGCATCAGAACCCGCTTGACGACGGTCCCCCACTCGGCCGTTGCCAGCTCGACGTTGAGGCCGAGCCGCTGCAACAGGTCATTGGTGACGAGCGCCTCCGCGTGAAGCTGTGGGATGTCGGCCGCGTCCAACACGACAACGCGCTCGCCGTTGTAGCCCGCCTCGCCGATCAGCCGTTTGGCCTTGTCAAAATCGCGTGGGCCGGAAAGGGCCTCGCCCCCCTGCTCCTCCGGCTCGGCCCCGTCGCAGGCGTAGAACGAGAAGCAGGTGCGCCAATTTTTGGGATCCCCGGCCATCGCGCTCAAATAATCGCGCTGATCGGCGACCATTAGGACGGCTTGCCGCATTCTGATATCGCTGAACGGCGGGTTCAGGTGGTTGAACCGTACGGTTCCGAGGGTGCCGGCATTCGACCGGACCACGATCTCCGCATCGCGCTCGAGAGCGGGCGCGTAGTCGCTCGGCACGTTTTCCCTGTAATCGACCTCGCCGGCGCCGAGCGCCTGAGCGGCGGTCGTCACCTCGGGGATGTAGAGCCATTCGACCCGATCGACCTTGACTACCTTGCCGCCCGATGCCCAACTCGGCGGCTCCTTCCGTGGCACATAGTCCGGGTTCTTGACGTAAACCACCTTGTGGCCCGGCTGCCATTCTTCCCTGACGAATTTGAAGGGACCCGAGCCGATCGCCTCCTTGATCTGGGTAAAGGCGTCGGTCTGGGCCAACCGCTCCGGCAGGATGAACGGGGTCGGCGCGGTCAGGGTGGCCAGCGCTTCCAGGACCGGGAAGGGTGTCTTCAGTTCGATCCGGAACTCGTTATCGGTCACCGGCTCGATAACCGCCGCGGCCGCCAGCAGCGACTGGCCGTAGGCGTCGTTGCGCTGGCCCCAGCGCTTCAGCGAGGCAACGACGTCGGCCGCTCGGACCGGCTGGCCGTCGTGAAATCTGAGGCCATCGCGCAATGTGAATGTGTAAGTCAGCTTGTCGTCGCTGACCTTCCACGTATCAACCATTTGCGGCTGCGGCCGGAACGCGCTGTCCATCGCGAACAGCGTGTCATAGACCATGTAGCCATAGTTGCGCGTGATGTAGACGCCGGTGAAATAGGGATCGATGATCGAGAGATCGGCGTGCGGGACGAAGCGCAAGGTCGTGCCGGCGTTTTGCTGGGCAACCGCGGGCAGCCCGGCAAGCAAGGCGAGACCGGTAACCAGGAAGAGCTTGGCGAGACGACCCAGCATCATTGCTTCTCCTCAAGGAGAAATTGAAGGAAAAATTGGGGTCTAGAAACTGGGGGGAGACGATTTAGCTCCCGGGGATGGTGATCCTAGCCGCGATTTATGCCGAAGAGAACCAACGACCTTGGACGACCCGTTGCCAGCTGGATAAATCGAGTCTGACCCTATTTTCACTTCAACCATCGTAGCGCCGCGGAGCGGTTGATCAAGGAGGGCAGGGGGCGATTAAGTGGACGCGGCTGTCGTGCTGCTTCGCCGCGAACGCCGTCCGCCGTCTATTGCGCGCGCTCGCCTACAATCTCGGCTACTTCACGCGGGCACTGGAGATGCCCAAGACGGGGGAACCGTGGTCGCTGACCAGCTTGCGGGGATAAGCCGATCAAGACAGCGCCAAAGGTCGTGAGCCATGACCGCTACGTCACGTCCAGCTGGCCGAGGTCGCGGTATCGTGGCAGATGTTCCGGGAATCCTGATGCTCATCGCTCGGTTGCAGGCGCTGCCCGCGCCGGCGTGAAGGGGCTTCGGGGTCGAAAAGAGCGGATCACGATGGGAGAAGTGAGTCTTGATGAAGGCAAATGACCAAGTTCCAGCACCGTAAGGCAGGATAACCATGGCTTTCACTGCCCAGGGCACCTGTCGCGGGCGAACCTTGTTGCCACGGAAGCCCTAAGACGGCCAAAATCGCGCCACGACGCTGGGAATCCGCGGAACGTCGGCTCAAAAGGTTGCTCAGCGACGGGGCGACCCCGCGCGCGGTTGCTCTGATGCAGGATGTGCAGCGACAATCGCCCTTTGCCGATTCGCAGAGCGAGGCGATATTTGAGGATCCTACGCTTAGCCCCGAGGACAAAATAACGCTCACCCGAATGATGCTGATACAAAAGCTCGACGACGACATTGCCGAGCAAACGCGCCGGGTTAGCGCGCTGCAGAACTCCCCGTCAACCGACCAGTCGATAGATGTCGAGACGATGAAGCTGAAGCGGCTAATCGACAAACGATCCCAAATGTTCGACATGCTGCGCCAAATTATCGATAAGTATAATGAAACGGCTAAAGGGATAATCGACTCAATGGGCCGCTAACTGACGGCCCAGACCTGAAATCAACGACCCAAAGGTCAGGTAAGAATAACCGAAGCTGACTCGTCACTGTCGAAAAAAACCGGCCTTACCCCTGATCCCTGACCCGCACACCCACCCTCAGCGCGACCCGGCTCACTGAATCACGGACCGGCCAGAACTGCGGGCTCTTGGAGGTCTCGTCCCAACTCACCCTGTTGTGGAGGCGATCAAGCCACTGTCCCCTGCCGCGCCAGCGCGCCACCCAGGTAAAGCGCTTCCAGTGACCGGCACAACCGCGCAACGTCGCACGCCGCGCTCGTCCGCAGGCGTTCGCGCATGCCGGCGCGCAATGCCGCCAGCCGACCGGGGGTATCGGGTGCAGTGGTGAGGGCGATCGCGGCAGCCACGAAACCGGCCTGATCGGGCGCCACGAATTCGCCGAGCCCGGCGGCCAGCAGTAACGACCGGCTGGTCCGGCTCGCCCAGCGGTCGCCATTGAACGTCAGCATCGGCACGCCCTGCCACAGCGCCTCCGCCGTCGTCGTACCGCCATTGTAGGGGAACGTATCGAGTGCCACGTCCACCCGGTCGTAGGTGCGCAGGAACTCGAAATGCTCGGCCCCGTCTTCCAGCATCAGCCGCTCGCCGGCGATGCCGTGGCGGGCGAAGCGGCCCAGAAGCGTCGCGCGGTTGGAGGCCTCGCCAAGCGTCCGGTTGCGCAACAGCAACCGGCTGGCCGGCGCGCCGTGCAGGATGCGCGCATAGGCGGCGATGGTCGGTTCAGTCAGCTTGTAGGCCGAGGCAAGGCTGCCGAAGGTCAGCCGGCCGGCGGCGAGACACGGCGGCGGCACCACCTCCGGCACCGGATACAGCACCGTGAACGCCAGATAGGAGCCCGGCACGCGGACCACGCGCTCGCAGCAGAATTGCTCCTCCTGCGGCGGGATCACCGCGTCGTCGCCGACCACACAATCGATCTCCGGGATGCCGGTCGTGCCGTACATACCCATCCAGCTCACTTGCAGACGCGCCGGGCGATACCGGAACAGTGGCAGCCGCTCCTGCCCGCTGTAGCCGTTGAGATCGACCAACACGTCGAGCCCGGCCTCGGCGATGTGCCGCGCCAGCACGGCATTCG
>DATEQL010000964.1:0-6171 GCA_035272665.1 Allostellaceae bacterium | reverse complement strand
TGCGATCACCGCCGGCACCGCGAATGTCGCCCTGAGGTCATGGCGCTCCAGCACGGCGAGCAGCGCCGACAATCCCTGATTGGCGCCGAACTCGGCCTCCGGCGTCGTCAGATCGGCGGCACGGATGCCGTCCGGCCCGGCAGCGAGGCTCAAATCGACGGTGATGCGGACACAGCAGCGGGCCCCCTGAGGCCAGCGGATTTCGTCGTCGGCGAGGCTCTTCTCGTCCGAGATCGTGTAGCGTTCTTTCCACGGCATATTTCACGGCTCCTCGGACTCAGGCCGCCTGCGGCCGCGGCGGGAATTTTGCGAGGCACCAGCGTGCCACTTCCTCGCAGCTCGGGAACCACACGCCGGGCAGGGTTTTCATCTGCGTGATCAGTCGATCGAGCATCGCGACCCGCAATGCCCGGCCGGAGACGAACGGGTGCATGCAAATGTTGAGGTAGCCGCCCTCGCGGTATTGCTGCCGGAACGCCGCCCACCAGATGTCGAAGACCCGTTCCGGGTCGGTGATGCGCTGCGCCGCGTTCTCGCTGCCGAGCCACGCGAAGCTGAAGAACATCGCGTCATCGATCACATAGTGGAACGGCAGATGGACGAGGCAATTCTCGCCGCTTTCGTCGACGACATAATGCGGGCGCTGATCGGCTGAGCCCTCGGACCGGTAGACGTATCCATATTTGCGCAGCAGCGAAGCGCTGTGCCCGCTGCGCGTACCGGCGGGCCGCCGGCCGCTGATCTCTTCGACTGCGGCGACTGTCTTGGCGAGATGGTCTTCTTCGAGGGCCGCCTCCTTGGGCACCCGGTGCTCCCACATGTGGTCGGCGATCTCGTGGCCGCTCTTGACCGCGGCGCGCAATGCCTGCGGATAGAGCTCGCAGGCCCGCCCCGGCGTGAAGATCGTCGCCTTGACCCGGTGCGCGTCGAACAATTCGATCAGCCGCCAAATGCCGACCCGGCCGCCGAACTCGCCCTTTGCCAGCTGCATCGGCGGCTCGTTCAGCAGGCGGCGCAGCAGCATCGAATCGAAGTCGAGCGTGAAGTTGACCGCGATACGGATCCCCGGCGGGTAGCCAAAGTCTGGAATCCGCCTATGCCGGGCAGCATAGGCCCCAGCCGCCTCCTGCAATTCCGCGAGATCCTGGTCGAGCTGGCTGATCATGAAGTCCAATCCGTGGTACACTGCGGGCCGGCAATACTACAGTGCGCTCGGGGAAAGGAGACGGATTATGAAAAACGGGTTTCGCATTTACGATGCCGACACCCACGTCAACCCGGCGGCTGAAGTGCTGGAGCGCTACGTCGACCCGGGCTTTCGGCCGCGTCTGGCTGAATTGGCGCCCTATCGTCAGGCTAGCGGCGAGGGTCGCCACCACTATAGCTTCGGCAGAAAATTCTACCGGCGGGTGCTCGGGGAGGCGGCGCCGCGCGAGAGCTTCACCGGTCGCGAGTCACAATGGCGGGGCGGCAAGCTGCCCCGGCCGGGGGTGCAGGACGATCAGGCCGAGAATCGCGTCAAGGACATGGACGACGAGGGGACGGACATCCATTTCCTAATCCCCGGCTCGTTCATGAGCCTCGTCGGGCTCGACGACCCGGCGTTCGAAGTCGGGCTGATCCGCGCCTATCACCGCCACATGGCAGATTTCTGCGGCCGGTTCCCGACCCGGTTGAAGAGCCTGATCGTTGCTTCGACGCGCGATGTCGAGGCGGCGGTGCATGAGATCCGCGAGTGGGGGAATTCGAATTGGGCGGTGGCGGTCAAGCCGTTGATGCCCTTCGACATTCCGCCCGACCACCCCGACCTTGACCCGATCTGGCGGGCCGCCGAAGAGCACGACCTGCCGATCGCCCACCACAGCTCGACCTGGAACCCGCCCTACTACCCGGCTTACCGGGACGTCTGGGACAACATCTTCGTCGGCCGCATGGCATCGCATCCGTGGGGGGCGATGCGCTTCGTCGCGTCCTTCGTCGGCGGCGGCATCATGGACCGCCATCCGCGGCTGCGGATGGGGGTGCTCGAATGCGGCTTTGGCTGGCTGCCCTTCTGGGCCCGGCGCATGGACGAGCAAGCCGTTTATGTCGGCGGCACGGCACCGCTCAAGCGCAAGCCGAGCGAATATCTGACCGGCGGCCGTTTCTTCTGCAGCATCGAGCACCAGGAGGGAGAAGACATGTTCCACACCGTCACCGGCTTTCTCGGTAACGATGTGCTGATGTACGCCTCGGACTACCCGCACTCGGAGTGCCAGTTCCCGCTATCGGTCGACAACATCCTCGCCTGGTCGAGCCTCAAGCCGGACACGCGCAAGAAACTGCTGTGGGAGAACGCGACCCGCTTCTTCAAGCAGACGTAATCATCGGCAGCCTTTCTGCCCTCGCGCCGGGAGGTTCCTCAGCGGCCCAATAGCTGACGGTGGGGTTCGTGCGACACGAGCGCGTCGGTGCTTCATTGCGTCGTAACTCGATGCTGATCGCCAAGGAAGCCATCCGCGCCTATGCCGAGAACCGACTCCTTCGCAAGGATCGAGGTGTTTCAGCCTGACCATAGTTTATGAAACTTAATTATCAATCTGTTGGAAATTTCGATCATCTTCGTGTAAATCCTCCGCAAACTCCGGGATACCGGGGAGAAGCACTTAGATTTCTCGGGACGAGCTGTGATGTTTTCTGTTGAATTTACCATAGGCAGGCGCGGCAACAGTAAATCTATGGCCGCGGCAGCGCCGATTGAGGGGTCCTCAAGATTTGAAAGAAGCGATCAGGTCGACACGCAAGTTGGTGCGAGCCGGCGCTATGCTCGAGGACCTTTGGAGCGGCTGATGGCGATGTTGCGCATTGTGCCTTCAGGGTCACTGCGGCTGCTGGACTGCGATCACGGCCAGGGAATTTCGCGAAATACGCCGATCTGACCCTCGCGAAGAACGCCGGGAACCGCTTGCTCAGTGCGCGCCTTCCGCGGCGCCGCGACCGGAATTCCACCGGAGCCTGCACACGACCCTTGGCGGCGCAAAGGCCCTTCACGCGGGCCGCGGCAAGCCTAGATCGCGTAGCGGCCGTAGCGCCCATGGCGTACTTCCTCGATCGGCACGATCATCTTGCCGATCGGCCAGAGTGCCAAGCCCGCGAGCTTTAGATGCGCCCAAGCGAAGGGCAGGCCGATGATGGTGACGGCGTTGCCCAGCGCGAAAAGAATATGGCCCAGCGCAAGCCACCAACCGGCGAAGATGAACCAGATGATGTTGCCGAGCGTGCCGAACGGACCGGTGCCGAGATCCTGGTGGCCGGTGTAGGCAGCGCGTGATACGGCGGTTTGGCCGAAAGGTAAGAGCGTGTAGACGGCGACGTTGAAGGCGGCGCGCGCCCACGGCAGGCCGATGATGGTGATCGCCATGATCACCGCCGCCACGACCCAGGCGACCGCCATCCACAAGCCCCCGAACACGATCCAGAGCAGGTTGAGGAGCAGGCTCATCACGGGCATCTCGTCTTCTCCGTCAACGGCCGAGATTGCGGAACCTGCGATGCAGCTCGAAATCGCCTGAGACGACCTGGCTTTCCATCTGGCCGAGCCGCGCCTCGAGGTCGGCAAACTTGCGTTTCATGGAGTGCAGCGTATCGGCGGGTGCCGTGCCGACGCCGCGCCAGAACGCCTCCTCGCCGGGGCTGGCGTAAAGCGCCGGGGGTTTCGGCCTCAGCACGATGGCCAGGATGATGTACGCGGCGATCGTCGGCGGGAAAAAGAAGATAAGGCCGAGCACGGCGACGAGCCGCACGACGATCGGCTCGACGCCGATGTAGTCGGCGATCCCAGCGCACACGCCGGCGAGGATACCGCGATCGGTGTCGCGCCACAGGCGATGGCGCGTGCTGCTGCTGTTGGTCCAGGTCATCCCTTATCCTCCCGCCCGCATGCGCCAGCCCGGCGCTTCGCTGTCGAGCACCTTCTCGAGCGCCTCGATGCGCCCTTCCATCCGCTGCGCGCTCTGCCAGATCTCGCCCAGCGCCTTCTCGTCATCGCCCGACAATCGACGCGCCTTCCGCCACTGCGTGAGGTAGTGGCAGATGATCCAGACCGGCGCGACGATGACGAGGAACAGGATGCCGAGGACGAAAAGTCCTCCGTGGAAGAACATGGTGTGCTGCCTTCGCTAGCGCGCCGTTTGGGGGTGAACCTGGTTGCCGAGCCGCTCCTTCAGCGCCTTCAACTCCTCCTCGACGCCGCTCTCTGCCTCGAGCCCCGCGAGTTCGTCCGCGAGGGTTTTCTTGCGACCGAGATCGAAGGCCTCGACCTTGCCTTCCATCTCGTCGAGCGCACGCTCGACGTGCTCGAAGCGGGCAAAGGCGTCGGTGATGCGCTCGTCATAGAGGTGCGTGCGCAGCTTGATGCGGTTGATGGCAGTCTTCTGCCGCGCGGCGATTGTCTTCTCGCGCATCTTGGCGTCGGCGAGCTTGGCCTGCAGCTTGGTGATGTCCTCGTTCTGCTTGGCGAGCGCATCCTCGATCTGCTGGTGCTGATGCTGAAAGGTCGAGAGCGCCTCGGCGACGCGCGCCTTGGCGAGCAGCGCACCCTTGGCCAAATCCTCACGCCCCTTGGTGATCGCGAGCTCGGCGCGGCGCTGCCATTCCTCCTGCTCGCGCTCGAGCGTGACGAGACGGCGCTCGATCTCCCTCTTCTCGGCGATGGTGCGCACGGCCGAGGAGCGCACCTCGACCAGCGTATCCTCCATCTCCTGGATGATCAGCCGGATGATCTTCTCCGGATCCTCGGCGCGGTCGAGGATGGCGTTGATGTTGGAGTTCACGATGTCGGCGAGGCGGGAAAAAATCCCCATGCGGGTCATCCTTGCTGCCGGGGCGACGGCCGTCCCGTTCCCACCCTCCTAAGCAGGCTCCGTGCCAGTCCCGTGGGTTGAGATTAAGCCATTGAAAACGCTGGACTGATCGTTCGGCACTTGCAGCCGCACGGTGCTTTGCATAGATGATATCTGCTGAAAGTTGGTAAATCCGACCAAGTTTAGTGTTTTCTCCCAGAACAGACCGCGATTTGCCGCCGCTGGTGGGCGAGGCGCCCGCCTTCCGTGCCGCGTTGGCACAGGTCTCACAGCTTGCGGCACTCGATCGGCCGGTGCTGGTGGTGGGCGAGCGCGGCACCGGCAAGGAGCTGGTCACGGCACGGCTCACCTATCTCTCGCCGCGCTGGGACAAGCCCTTCGTCAAGCTCAATTGCGCAACGCTCGCCGAGAGCCTGCTGGACAGCGAACTCTTCGGGCATGAGGCGGGCGCTTTCACAGGCGCCACACGCCGCCGTCTCTCGCGCTTCGAGATCGCCGATGGCGGCACCTTGTTCCTCGACGAGATCGCCACCGCTTCGCTCGCCGTGCAGGAGAAGATCCTGCGCGTCATCGAATATGGCAGCTTCGAACGCGTCGGCGGCAACGAGGTGCACCACGTCGATGTCCGCGTCATCGCCGCCACCAACGTCGACCTTCCGGCGCTCGCCGAAAGCGGCCGCTTCCGCAGCGATCTCCTCGACCGGCTGGCGTTCGACGTCGTCACCGTCCCGCCGTTGCGCGAGCGCGCCGAGGACATCCCGTTGCTCGCCGAGCATTTCGCGCGCGGCATGATGCGCGAATTGGGCCGCGAGGTGTTTCGGGGGTTCACCGCGGCCGCACTCGCGCGGCTCACGGCGTATCGCTGGCCCGGCAATGTGCGCGAGCTCAAGAATGTCGTCGAGCGCAGCCTCTATCGCTGGGGGCACCCGGACGCGCCAATCGACGACATCGTCTTCGACGCCTTCGGCTCGCCGCATCGCCCGGCCACGCCGGCGGCCGCATCGGCGCCGCTACCCGCCGCCGAGCCCGCCGCACCGGGCGATTTCCTCGGCCGCGTTACGGCCTATGAGCAGAAGCTGCTGGCGGAGGCGCTGGCGGCGAACCACTTCAACCAACGCCGCACCGCCGCCGCGCTCGGCCTCACCTACGACCAGCTCCGCCACCACCTCAAAAAGCACGCGCTGGGCGCGCGGCGCTAACTCGGTCCCAGTGGGATCACCGCAACCTATCGGTGGCACCCGATAGGGTGGGGGAGGGCTCTTTCGGTACCAAGTGTTCGGACCCCTCCACTACCTCGACGACACCGAGCGGCGGCAACCGTACCACATGG
>DATEQL010000963.1:0-2225 GCA_035272665.1 Allostellaceae bacterium | reverse complement strand
TTGTCCACTGTCGGCGTGGCCCCACGTCGCGGCATGCCGGTTGGAACCAAAATCACGCTCGGCGGCTCGGTCAGGCGTCCGGCGTGCAATAGATTCCGCACCAGATCGGTGATCACGAAGCTGTAGTTGCGCGGGTTGGTGTAGGGCGCCGGTCCGGGGCCGGGGTGCGTACCCTGCACGATGGCGCCGAAGACATTGATCGTCCCGACATAGGAGCGGCTGGTGCGGTCGGGCGCGGCGAGCGGCGGCGGATCCAAATGGACCTCATAGGATACCCCCGGCTGCCGCGTGATCCTGACACCGGCGATGCGCAAGTAGAACGGCCGATGGGCCATCGAGGCTGCCCTCAGCCCGGCAAAAAACGGGCTGTCCCCGGCAGCGGTCAATGGCACGGTCGTAGGCGCGGAGCCGAGGGTCAGCGGGCCCGACACAGCGCGAGAGGCTGCGTGCTCGGTGAAAGCCAAGCCGGATGCGCTCGGGAACGGCACGCTGCCGGGCGGCCGCTCGAGATAGCGGTCATAAACATAGCCGAGCGGGACCGTGTCCAACACATCAAGGATTTTTTTCTGCACCGGCATTCCGCCTTCGTCGGCAAAGACGAAGCCCTCGCCGAGAAACGCCTGATCGGTCGGGTTGCGGCCCCCGGCTCGGTTCCAACTGGCCCAGATCCGGTCGATGTTGCAATGGTGGAGCCAGAAGATCGGATCGTTGGCCGACCACGCTACGGCGCCCATCCCCTTCTCGCGCGTCCCGACATCGATATGGACCGCACTGTGGGGCGCGTTGTCGAGGTTCGCGCAAAAGCCGGCGTCGCCGTTCAGGGTATCGGCGTAGACCGGCGACATCATCGCGTTCAAGCCGAGCGGGGCTTCCCCGACCTGGTCGATTGGCATGCCGTCATTGACCCCCGGGTTGCGATCCGCACGGAACAGCGGCTTCCAGACCGGGTCGTCGGGTGAGCGAAATTGCGGCGGCAGTGCGCGGCTTTCTAGGTCGGCGTAGTTCCAATAGGGCATAGCGAAGCGGGGTTCACCGCTGACGCTGCGCACGATCCGCTCGAAAGACATCAGGTACATGCGGTGCCAAGGCAGAAAGAAATTCACCCGCAACGGGTCGAAATGAGCCTCGCACTTGTCCCAAATCGCCTCCGCCAATGCGCGATCGGGGTCGGACGGATCGGGGTAGACGCGCGCCAGCTCCGAGGCCTTGCTGCGGTCGTCGCGCACAGCATGGATGGACCACTGGAACAGCCATCCGCGCGGGTCGCCGGCCGGCATCGCCGTCATCTTGTCGACGGCCTCGGCGAAGATCCGCAACATGTCGCGCCCCTCGGGGCTGGCGACATCATGCCGTGCGAAGGGGGCGCTCGCCTGCGCCGGTGCCCAACTCTTCAGCGGGTTGTGCACCGCCAGCATCCCGGCGCCGAGAATGCCGGCGCGCAGCACTCCGCGTCTGCACGGGAGGTTCATCGTGCCCTGGTTTCGGTTCTGCAGAGCGGGAGAGGCAACCTCAGCGGGCGGTCGGGCTCGGGCCGAGCGCCATTCGCGGCGCACCCGCTGCGCCAGCCGTGCCCACCTCCAAACTTTCCAGGCTGCGGCCGCGGGTTTCGGGCAGCACCAGCAGCATCAAGATCATAATGCCGGAGGCAACGGCGCTGAAGACAGCGATCGTGGCGCCGAGCGGCAGGACCTGGCTGACAAACCCGACCATGGCCGGGAAGAACGAGCCGATTGCCCGCCCTGCATTGTAGCAGAAGCCCTGTGCCGTGCCGCGGACCGCGGTCGGATAGAGCTCGGTCATGAACGGCCCCATCGGTGGGAATTTCATCAGCAACACGATGTTCAGCGGGATGCCGAGGAAGAACAGGATCTCGTTGTTCATCGGCACGAGCATGTAGACGAGCACCATGATCAGGGATCCGATAGCCGACCACAGAAAGGTCCACCGCCGCCCGATGGCGTCGCTCAAATAGGTCCCGAGCAAAAAGCCGATCAGGGCGCCCAGGATCTGGATCAACAGAAACCCGCCGGTATCGGTCGCGGACAGGCCGCGCACGGTGCGCAGCCAGGTCGGCATCCAGATCCCCAGGGCGTAACCGCCGCCCTGCGCACCGGCAACCATCAGCGACACCTTGACCGTGGTCCACAGATGCGGACCGCGAAAAGCCGAAAATAGATGGGCAACGCCGATTGCCGGACGCGTGCGTTGTGTTTCGCGAAAGATCT
>DATEQL010000962.1:0-3564 GCA_035272665.1 Allostellaceae bacterium | reverse complement strand
CACATCTGCGCCTTTGCCCGTAGCTATGAGCAGGACGCGCTGTTAGTCGTGGCGGCGCGTTTTCCGGTGCGGCTTGAAACCGATCCGGCCTGGACCGGAACCGAGATCCCATGGCCGCAGCAAGGGTTGGCCCGCAGAACGCGTTGGCGCGATCTGCTCAGCGGAAAGGCCGTCGAGCGCCGTGGTGAGTCCGTCGGTGCGGAGGCAGTGCTGGGATACATGCCGATCGCGGTCCTAGTGCCAGATGGGCCTATGGGCGAACGACAGTAAGTGGTAACCAAGACCACCGGGTCCCGCTTCAGAAGCCGAAATACCCGTAGGCATGTTGAAACGGTGTACCGCTCGTAGGGCCGTGCACGCGATGGCTATAGATCGCGCCGGGGTGCACCCCGGCAAGTAGCCGTGCCAAATCTCATCAGTATACTCGGGAAGTTCGACGCGTGCAGTATCAAGATCATCATTCTGATTGAAGAGTCAGATCTCTACTCTGGTCGCATGTGGAGAGAACAGGGCAAAATCGACGCCTCTGCTATCCCACGTAGCGCCGAGACGATGCGGCAAACCCTCACTGATTTGGTTTTTTACCTTGACCATTATTCCGATTTCTCGATAATAACCCCGCTTGCGCTTGCGCCGCCTTTAACCGAGCAGCGTCAACCGTCGCCTTTACTACTATGAGTTTACGGAACCCGCGACCACGGAATAGGATGGAACGAACGGTGCGGCCGGTTCCGGTGCGGCCGAGATCTCACGGGACTCCGGGTCCGAGGTGGGCGGTTCACTCGCGACGAAGAGAACCGAGCATTCTGCCCGCTCGAGCAGTTCCGCCGGCACCTGACCGAAGAAAAGCTGGTCGCCAGGCCGCGGGCTTACACCCATCACCAGGAGATTGTGACCGCCGACCTCGAGCTGACGGAGAATGGCTTCCTGCGGCGTTCGAACGCTGCGCACCGCACCTTTCACCTCGACCCCATAATGATCGCCCAGCCGGACAATCTCGCGGATGATGGCTTCAGCACTGGTCGTTGGAGCGAGCGCAGCGCCCACGTGACGCTGCCAAGAGCGAGTCCCTCTCTGCCCGCTGGCTACGTGAAGCGCGGTCACAGACCCCTGCGAGGCTTGCGCCAGCGCGATCGCCAGCTCGGCGCCTTGCCGCGAGACGGGGGTCCCGGTGACAGGTACAAGAATTTTGAGTCGAGTTCCCAGCATTTCCTGTCGATCGATACCGCGAGCGATGGCGATCGCAAACGGCCCTCCGAACTCGACCGCGCTGTGAGTGACCTGCTCGTGGAAAGTGTCGCCTTCGGAGGCCGGCTCGCGGCCGATGAACAGGAGCCCGTAACCCTTTTTGGCCTCGGCGCCGATCGCCTCTTTGCTGGGCTCCTCGACCCGGGTGGCAATCTCGACCGGATCACCCCCCGGCTCCTCGGGCCCCGCGTCGTCGCCTTCTTCTGCGCTCTTCTTCACGACGGCTTTGGTGCGTTCGGCCTGCCTGGTCCCCTCGTGGAGCGGGCCCTGCGTCTCATAGTCGAAATGTATAACGGTCGTCGGAATGCGCCTGACGCCAGCCAGGAGCCCCACTAACCGGGACGTGAACTGCCCGCTCGGGCTCGCATCCACCGCGACGAGCAGTCGTTCGATACTGGGAACAAAGCCTTTTGCTTCGAACTCCTCGCGCTCCAAGCGAGCTGCTTCCTCAGGGCTCATCGGCAGCCGAGCCAGCGCCCAACGCAGCATTGGAGGCATCGACATCGTCGTCACGACGGCCATCGCAACAATCGTCGTGAATAGATCCTGATTGAGGACGCCCATCGAGAGACCGATCGTCGCGATTATCACCTCGGTCGACCCGCGCGCGTTCATGCCGCAGCCGAGCGCCAGCGACTCCGCCCAAGTCACTCCGCCCAGTCGACCGCCCAGAAAGGCTCCGCTGAACTTGCCGAGGCTCGCGATCACAATCAATCCGAGGGTGAGGAGGAGCAGATCCGTGTTGGCGAGGACGGTAAGATTGGTCGTCAGCCCGGCCAACCCAAAGAAGACCGGCATGAATAGCGCGACGATAAGCCCTCGGAGCTGCTCGTCGATGTGTCGCGTCAGAATCGGCGACTGGCCGACGAGGATACCCGCGACGAAGGCGGCCAGCACAGTGTGCACGCCGATTGCGTTGGTCGTTAGCGCCATTAATCCGGTTACCACCAGGATCGCAGTGATGACGGGGACCTCGCTGACAAACCTGTCATTCGCCCAGCGGATTACCCGAAACACGAGACGGCGCCCGATGGTGAAGCTCAGGACGAGAAAGATCGCCGTCCCGATGAGGCTCTGTGCGAGCGTAGGAAGATCGACCCCGCCATGCAGCGCGAGCCCGAAGATCACCGACATGATGATCCAGCCGATCGTATCGTCGATGATCGCCGCTGCGACGATTACTTGGCCGATCGTGCGACGGAGGAAGCCAACTTCGCGCACCACCACCGCAACGATCTTTACCGACGAGATCGACAGGGCCGTCCCGAGAAACAACGTGGTGACTAGCCGCTGGTTCGGATCGGGTAGCATCGTGTCCGGCAGTAGCTCACCCAGGAGAACACCGCAGAGGAAGGGCACGACGATCCCCGCGATCGAAACGCTGAACGCGGTTATGCGCGAGCGGCGCACGACAGACAGATCGGTCTCCATTCCGGTGAGCAAAAGCAGCAGCAAAATGCCGAGCTGCGCGACGGCGTCGATCATCGCCTTCTGGTCGGGGCTCGTGGGAAACAGGGTATGTTGAAGCACGGGCCAGAGGGCACCCGGAGCCGAGGGGCCGAGCAGGATGCCAGCGATCAGCTGGCCCATGACCGCAGGTTGGCCGATCCGTTGCATCAACTCGCCCATCAGCCGACCACAGACCAGCAGTGCAATGATTTGGACCAGGAAAATCACCTCGGAAGGCCCGCGCGAAGCGTTGTCGGCAGCGAACACCGATGCTGAAACGAGGCAGAACGGGACAGCCGCCAGTAACGCCGGCAGCGGGCGACGAGGCAGTTGGAGCATGCTGCCTGGAGAGATCAGGGGCGTGAGGCTATGTTGGCAGAGGGCTCTTCCCTCGGCCTTCGCAGTTGCGAACCTGATAGCCACGCCTATCAACAGAGTCCGTAGCGACGAAGTTTCGGGTGACAGGCGGCCGGCGACAATCGACCGACGCGGAGCACGAGACCGTGACCTACCGTTGTCTCATCTTTATCGCTGATACGCTCTTCGTACGGAAGGATATCAGCCCTGGGCCCCGTGCGCCGGGGTGTCCCCATCTTTCTCCATCCGTGCCGATCTTCAGCGCGGCGCCGGCCCTAGCCGCCGACGATGATAATGCACACCGGGCTGCCGCCGACCAACTCCGACGAAATAAACTGCATCGAGCCGCCGCACTCCCACATCAAAGAGGTTTAGCCCAAAAGGCGTTATCCGACTTTTTCTCGTGGGAGCCGTATCGTATGCGTTTCTGCACGCGGCGCCGCGACCTCGCAAGATGTTGAACCACTGTGAGCGCTATCCGGCTGAGGGCGCATCGCGTGTAACTTACGG
>DATEQL010000961.1:0-4246 GCA_035272665.1 Allostellaceae bacterium | reverse complement strand
ACCAGCATCCCGCTTGTAAAGCGCATCTCGCTCATCGCTTGTCTCTCCGGTGGAAAACGCTCTTGCTTATCGATAGGGTGCCGCACGGGCAAGTTGGAGGAGACGGCAATGCCCCTGATGCTCGCCAGCCCTGCCATTCCGGCCGGCGGCGAGATCACGTCGCAGTACACCTGCGACGGCGCCGATATCTCGCCACCCTTAACGTGGTCCGGTGTGCCGGACGGAACCAAGAGCCTCGTCCTCGTCGTCGAAGATCCGGACGCGCCCTCCGGGGTATTCCGCCATTGGGCGGTCTTCGACATTCCCGCTGGCGTACGCGGTCTCGATGCCGGTTATTCCGCAAATCGGCCAGCTAGCGGTTTCCACGAGGCGCGCAACGATTTTGGCAAGACTGGCTATGCCGGCCCCTGCCCGCCTAAGGGTCCTGGGACCCACCACTACCACTTCCGCCTTCTCGCGATCAGCCGACCGACCCTCGATCTGAAGCCGACGGCAACGGCTGTAGACGTGCTGAAGACGGCGGAACCCTATGCTATCCAGCGCACCGAGTTGGTCGGGACCTATCACCGTTGAGTGACGGTGTCGCGAGCCGAGCGATACCGATGCTGAACGCGATTGAGACATGCCGCGTTTGCTAGCACATCGATGCCCGACACGGCCGTAATTGAGACGGAATCTCACCGGACGATCGGTCAAAGCCTGACCGTCGCGGCACTCGGCGTCGTCTACGGCGACATCGGCACTTCGCCGCTCTATACCGTCAGGCAGTGTTTCGACAGCGCAGCCAGCGTCAGCGAGCCACGCGTCTTCGGCGTCCTCTCGCTGATCGCCTGGGCGCTGACCCTTGTCGTCACAATCAAATACGTGATTGTCCTGATGCGGGCGGACAACCGGGGCGAGGGCGGGATCCTCGCGCTGATGGTTTTGGCATTGCGCGCCGTGGGCAGCCGACGGAGTTGGTGGATTCTCTCGGCCGGGCTGTTCGGCGCCGCGCTCTTTTACGGCGACGGCGTTCTGACGCCGTCGATTTCGGTGCTCAGCGCAGTCGAGGGCCTCAAGGTCGCGACCCCGGCCCTCGAACCCTACGTGCTACCCTCGGCCCTGGCCCTGCTGGTCGTCCTCTTCGTCGCCCAACGCACGGGTACAGGGCGCGTCGGCGGGTATTTCGGCCCGATAATCATCGTCTGGTTCGGCACGATCGCCCTCCTCGGCGCAATCGAAATTGCCCGCTACCCCGCCATCGTGCGGGCACTCGACCCCCGCCAGGCGATCGATCTGATCCTGCTCGACCCCTGGCAGGGTTTCGTGCTGCTCGGTGCGGTCGTGCTCGCGGTCACCGGAGCCGAAGCCCTTTACGCCGATATGGGACATTTTGGGCCGGCCCCGATCCGGCGAGCCTGGTTGCGCTTTGTCTTCCCGGCATTACTGCTGAACTATTTCGGCCAGGGCGCGCTGCTCCTCGCCCATCCGGACGCCATCGAGAACCCGTTTTTTCGTCTCGCCCCGGACTGGGCGGTCTATCCCCTCGTCGGGCTCGCCTCCGCCGCCACGGTGATCGCCTCGCAGGCGGTTATATCTGGCGCGTTCTCGATCACCAACCAGGCGGTCCAACTCGGCTATCTCCCGCGGATGCAGGTACGGCACACCTCGGAGCAGGAGATCGGCCAAGTCTATGTGCCGGCGATGAACGGCATCATGCTGGTGGCGGTAGTGGCTACCGTGCTCGGCTTCCGCTCGTCGGCCGCGCTTGGCGGTGCCTACGGCATTGCCGTCACCGGAACCATGTCGGTCACGACCATTCTCGCCTTTGTCTATCTCCGCCTGGGCGCCGGCTGGCGGCTCTGGCAGCTGGTCCCCTTATTTATGCTCTTCTTGGTCGTCGATCTCTCCTTTTTTGGTGCCAATCTACTGAAGCTGGCAGAGGGCGGCTGGTTCCCTCTCGCGATTGCCGGCGCGATTTACACGGTGATGATGACGTGGCTGTGGGGGCGGGCGCGCGCCGCCGCGCAGCGGGCGAGCGGCGCCCTGCCGCTTGCGACGCTGGTCGAGACGCTCCGTCCCGACCGGCCGATGCGCGTTCCCGGCACGGCAATCTACATGACGGCACGGGTCGAGAATGTGCCGGCCGCACTACTCCACAACATGAAGCACAACAAGGTGCTGCACGAGCGCAACGTGCTGATGAACGTGCGGACCGAGGACGTGCCGAGTCTGCCCGAGCCGGAGCGGCTGGAAATCCATCATTTTGGTCAGAATTTCCATACCGTGACGATCCGTTACGGCTTTCTCGAAGAGCCCGACATCCCGCGCGCATTGGCGCTGTGCCGCGTCGGCGGACTTCGCTTCAATCTTATGGATACCTCGTTCTTTGTTCGGCGCGAGAAGATCGTCGCCAAACGCGGATCGGGCATCAGCCTGCCCTTCAAGAAACTGTTCATCCATCTGTCGAACATGGCGCTCGACGCGACCGAGTTCTTCAGAATACCGGTGAACCGAATCGTCGAGCTCGGCGGTCAGATCGAGCTCTAGGGTTCCCGCAGAGCGGCCCTAATGAATCTCCTCTTGCTCGGCGAAGGCTTGACGCAGCCGGGCGACCGAGAAACCGGGGGCCTTGGCGGCATCGATAATCACCTTCTCGCGACGGGCAAGCAGATCCACCGCGGCCGGCAGATCTTTGATCGCCGCGGGCGGAACGACGACGGCGCCGTGCCGGTCGGCGTGGATCACGTCGTTCGGCGACACGATCATCCCGGCGACGCTGACCGTCCCGCCGAAATCGACGAGATGGACGTGCGCGTGAGACGGCATGATCGAGCCGGCCAGAACCAGGAAATCGGACGCCATCGCATCGAGATCGCGCACCGAGCCGTCGGTGACGACGCCGGCGCAGCCGAGCCCTTTGTGGACATTGCTCTGCACCTCACCCCAGAACGCACCAAAGCCCTGGTCCGGCGCATCGATGTCCTGGATCACGGCGATGCTCGGCAAGGGCTGAGCGGCGATATGCTCGTAATAGGCGAGCCGCATCCGGGTCGCCTCCTCACGGCCGCGCGGATGCGGCTCGCGCGAGCGGATGATGGCCGTGCGGGCAAAGGCGACGACCGACTTCAGATTTGGGAAGGCGGCGATCAGCGGCCGGCGGGTGAATCCGATCGCACGACGGGCTGGGACTACGAGCTCGAGCGCGTTGCAGATCGTCGGGGTATCGAACGCCCTCAAGGCTTCGAGGTCAGCGGGATCTGGTAGACTGGGCACAGCGGGTTCCTTGGACCATTGTTGTCGGTCCCCGCCTTTATTAAGAATGCCCGCGCGCCGCAAGGCCTTTCCGTGGCCGCCCGTCATGGGGCAGCTGCAGTGAGGGCTAGCTGCCGATTCTACCGCCTTCGATCAACAGTCCGAGCGGGAATGCCAGCGCTATGATGACCAGCAGGATCGCAAAACAGCGCTCTGCACGGCTCCATTTTTTCCAGTCGGAGATCCAATCACGCATTACACAGCCCCCGCCGATCCCCCTCGGCCCTGTCCGCCGTCGTCGCTAATTGATCGGCGTGGTGAAAATTCGACCGAACTATGTCTATGGGATGATAAAAGAAGCGTAAATTCGCCTTAAACACCCGGATATTCGATTGCGACTTCGCGACAAGAGCCGCCGAGGAGGAAGAGAAAATGTACGATCCGGATGGGGTGAAGAGCCTGGAGCGCCCGCAGGGTCATCCTTTCCGTATCGGAAAATTGGGACACGTCGTTCTCAACGTGCGCGACGTGGAGCGTTCGGCGCGGTTCTACACGCAAGTGCTCGGCTTCCAGATTTCTGACGTCTATCCCGAGGAGATGGTGCCGGGCGGCATGGTCTTTCTCCGCTGCAACCCGGACCACCACGGCATCGCGCTGGTCGGCTCGATGAAGACCGAGGCTCGCGACCTCAACCACGTCGCGTTCGAGGTCGCGAGCCTCGACGAGGTCGTCCGAGCGCGCGATCATTTGCGCCGCCACGGAGTGACGATCGATTTCGCCGGCCGCCGCCGCGCCGGATGTCAGCTCGCGGTCGAATTCCGCGATCCGGACAACCACCGGCTCGAGATCTACTGGGGCATCGATCAGATCGGCAGCGACGGCCATGTCCGCCCACCGGCCGAATGGAAGGGTGCACAGAGTTTGGAGGAAGCCATCGCCGACCCGGTCCGCGGCCAGGACACGTCCCTGCACGATCCGGCTCTGCTCAAAGGAGAGACGAGGCCATCAAGCC
>DATEQL010000960.1:0-3592 GCA_035272665.1 Allostellaceae bacterium | reverse complement strand
CGCCCTCGAGAAAATCCGCCCCTACATCCGCAAGTTCCACTCCTCGCAATACATTAACGATCTCGCCAATGGCGACCTGTGCGTCGCCCTTGGCTATTCCGGTGACGTGGTGCAGGCGCGCAACCGGGCGCGCGAGGCCGGGGACGAAGTGACGATCGGCTTTCGCGTCCCCAAGCAGGGGGCGCAGATGGCGGTCGACATGCTGGGGATTCCTGCCGATGCGCCCCATCCGGAGAATGCGCTGCGCTTCATCGACTACCTGCTGCGCCCGGCGGTGATCGCCGACATCACCAATGCAGTCGCCTACCCGAACCCGAACTTGCCGGCGACCGTGCTCGTCAAACCCGAGATCCGCGACGATCCGGCAGTTTATCCGCCGGAGGATGTCCGCCGCCGGTTCTATGTCGATCTCCCGGCTCCGCCGGACTACGAGCGGGCGCGCACCCGTGCCTGGACGCGGCTCAAATCGGGCCACTGACTGCCAGGATGGCGTTGCTCGAAATTGCCGGGGTCTCGAAGCGTTTCGGCACGGTCGCGGCGGTCGACGACGTCTCGTTGACCGTCGAGCGCGGCGCGCTGCTCGGGCCTTCGGGCTGCGGTAAGACGACCTTGCTGCGGATGATCGCCGGGTTCGAGACCCCCGACCACGGCCGTATCGTCATCGACGGCGCCGACGTGACCGCACTGCCGCCCTATGCTCGGCCGGTCAATATGATGTTCCAGTCCTATGCGCTCTTCCCACACATGGACGTCGCCGGCAACATCGCCTTCGGCTTGCGTCAAGAAAAAATGGACCGCCGGCGGATCATCGCCCGCGTCGACGAGATGCTGGCATTGGTCCAGATGGCGGATTACGGGGGGCGTCGACCGCACGAGTTGTCGGGCGGACAGCGCCAGCGCGTGGCATTGGCGCGTGCGCTCGCCAAGATGCCCAAGCTGCTGCTGCTCGACGAACCGCTAGCCGCACTCGACCGCAAGTTGCGCGCCGAGACCCGACTCGAGCTGATCGGCATCCAGGAACGGGTCGGCACCACCTTCCTCGTCGTCACCCACGATCAGGAGGAGGCCCTCAGCATGGCCTCGCGGATAGCGGTGATGAACCGAGGGCGTCTCGTCGAGATCGGCACCCCGGCAGAAATCTATGAGCGGCCGGGCTCGCGCTTTGTCGCCGATTTCGGCGGCGACGTGAACTTGTTCGAAGGCGAGCTGACCGCCGGGTTCAATTGCCTGGCTCTCAGCGTGGCGGGGCTCGATCAGCCGATCCCACTTCCCTCCGGCACCGCCTTGCCGCAGGGCGCCGAGGCAACGCTGGCATTGCGGCCGGAAAAGCTGCACCTGTCGCGCGAGCCGCCGGCCGGGTTCTCGGTCGCCGCAACGGTGTCGTCGATCGGATATCTCGGCGGGGTCTCGATCGTGCATCTCACCGCCGGAGAAGGGCGCGCGCTGAGGGCGCGTCTGCCGAGCACCGATGCCGGTTGCCTTGGCCGCGGCACGGCGGTCTGGGTGAGCTGGTCACCCGATGACGGGGTCGTGATCACCCGTGATCGGGATCGGGCGCCTCGGCGGGCTTGCGCTGATTGGTCTGCCCTTTCTCTGGCTTGGGCTGTTTTTTCTGTTCCCGCTGCTGATCGTTCTGAAGATCAGCCTGGCCCAGAGCGCGATTGGGATACCTCCGTATACGCCACTCCTCACCAATGATGGCGCCGGGCTCAAAATTCAGGCGACATTGGCGAATTTCGCTCTGCTGGCGAGCGACGATCTCTATTTGCGCGCCTATCTCGGCGCTCTCGGCAATGCCGCGCTGGCGACGGCACTCTGCCTCGTGCTGGGCTATCCGATCGCCTATGCGATCGCACGCCCGCCCGGGCCGCAGCGGCAGCTCCTGTTGTTCCTAGTCATGCTGCCGTTCTGGACGAGCTTTCTGATCCGCGTCTATGCCTGGATCGCGATCCTCAAGCCTAACGGTCTGTTGAACAAGCTCTAATCGCGACCGGGCTGATCGCGACACCGCTGCCCCTGCTCAACAACGGTTTCTCGGTCGAGCTCGGTCTCGTCTATTCGTACCTCCCGTTTATGATCCTGCCACTCTACGGCAGCCTATCCACGCTCGACCAGAGCCTCATCGAAGCGGCGGCGGATCTGGGAGCGCGGCCCTTTCGCGCTTTTCTTGGCGTGACCTTGCCGTTCTCATCCCCAGGGATCGCCGCCGGCTCGCTCCTCGTGCTGATCCCGCCGATCGGCGAATTCGTGATTCCCGACCTGCTCGGCGGACCCGACACCTTGATGATCGGCCATGTGCTGTGGGACGAGTTCTTCAACAATCGTGACTGGCCGGTCGCTTCGGCGGTTGCCGTGGTGCTGATCGCAGCATTGGCGGTCCCGATTCTGCTCGCGCAAAGGTTCCTCGAGCGGGAGCCCGCCGCATGACGCGCGGTCGCGGCGGCACGGCTTTGTGGGCGGGGACCTTGGCGCTCGGCTTCGGCTTTTTGTACGTGCCGATCGGGCTGCTCGTCGTCTACTCGTTCAACGCGTCGCGGCTGGTCACCGTCTGGGCCGGTTTTTCGACACGCTGGTAGGGCGAGCTCGCCAAGAACGAGGGCTTCCGCGCGGCGGCCGCGACGAGCCTCGAAGTCGCGGCGATGGCGGCGACCTTGTCTCTCGTGCTCGGCACTTTGGCCGGGTTCAGCATGGCGCGCTTTGCGCGCTTTCCTGGACGCCTGTTGTTCGGGTTCGTATTGATGGCGCCGCTCGTCGTGCCGGAGGTCATCCTCGGCCTCTCGCTGCTTCTACTGTTCGTTGCCGGCGAGAGCCTGATCGGGTGGCCCCAGAGCCGCGGCATCGTGACCATCACGATTGCGCATGCGACGTTCGGCGCCTGTTTTGTCTCGGTGTTGGTGCGCGCTCAATTGGCCGGCTTTGACCGCACGCTCGAAGAGGCCGCGCTGGATCTCGGCGCCCCCCTCTGGACGGTGCTCAGGCGGATCACGCTCCCGGGGATCAGCACGGCATTGATCTCGGGCTGGCTCTTGGCGTTCACCTTGTCGCTCGACGATCTGGTCATCGCCAGCTTTGTCACCGGACCCTCGGCGACGACCCTGCCGATGGCGGTGTTCTCGAGCGTGCGGCTTGGCGTCAGCCCCGAGGTCAACGCGCTGGCGACCTTGTTCCTCGCTGTTGTCTTCGTGCTGGTGTCAATCGCTTTTTGGCTGATGGCGCGAACCGAACGTCGTCGGCGCCTCCCACTCCCTCCCCCGTGAAGGGCGAAGCCGTGTCGGCCCAGTTCCATCACCCTTTCGAGGGGTCTTGTTGAAGACGCGGCAGGCCCAGTTCCGTGAATGGGTCAACGAGGCTTGCCGGTCCGCTGATCGCGACGTCTGAAGCGAAAGAGCCCCATCACACGTCGAGGTTGGCGACGCTCAGCGCGTTCGCCTGGATGAAGTCCCGGCGCGGTTCGACGAGGTCGCCCATCAGGGTCGAGAAGGTCTCCTCGGCCGAGTCGGCGTGGTTGATCTTGACCTGAAGCAGCGAGCGCACCTCGGGGTCGAGCGTGGTTTCCCACAATTGCTCCGGGTTCATCTCGCCGAGGCCCTTG
>DATEQL010000959.1:0-2917 GCA_035272665.1 Allostellaceae bacterium | reverse complement strand
AGCATCGATCGGCTCGCCAGGGATCATCTGCAATGCCGCCAGCACCATCAGCATCGTGAACGGGAACCATTCCCAGGTGTCGGCGACGGCGATTGCCCACAGCGCCATGGCGGGGTCGGCGATCAGCGAGTGCACCGGCAGACCGATCGCGGCCAACACCCGGTGCACGGGGCTGACATCCGGTGTGAAGATCACTTTCCACACGACAGCGACAACGATCGGCGGCAATACCATCGGTAATATGAAGGCGGTGCGCACCGCCTCCAGAAAGCGCGAACCGGCATTGAGCAGCAGTGCCACGCCGAGCCCGATCGCCAGCTGCAAGGCGACGGTCGCGACCGACAATTTCACCTGGACCCACAGCGAATTGAGAAAACGCGCGTCGGCCATCAGCGCCCGGTAGTTGCCGGCGGGATCGGAGAAGTCGGTAGCACTGTGCGGGTGGACCGGGTCGAGCGGGGTCAGGCTGGTGACGACCAGATAGATCGTCGGACCGAGCGTGATCGCCGCCAGGACGACAAGGGCGGGAAGGAGACCTAGGGCGAAGCTGCGCTCTTGCTGGCGCCGCCAACCTGAAAGTGCCACGCGCACCGGCCGGGCCGGCCGCGCTGCCCGTTCAATCGAGGCCGGCGGCGCCGCCACAGTGACCTAGCTAAAAGCTTGGCTCAAATCCAATCCCGTCATTCCCGCGAAAAGCGGAAATCCAGGGGTAGCAAGGGCCGATGCGGTGGCCCTGGACCCCCGCTTGCAAGAGGGTGACGATAACAAGCAGCAGAAAGCTTAGCATTTCGAGCCTGCCACTAGAGCTTGATACCCGCTCGGGTCAACTCGGCCAGCGAGTTCTGCTGTGCCTGGCGCATCGCCTCGGCGGCGGCCATCTGTCCCGAGGCGATGTTCTGAATAGCGATGTCGATCTGCTTGTCGACCTGCGGGTAGACGTAAATCGTCCGGTATTTCATGTAGCCGCGCTCGCCGAGCGCCACCGTATCGAGAAAAATCTTGACGATATCGCGCCCGTTGACGGTCATTCTGCCCTTGAATTCCGGGCTGTCGATCAGCGAGCGGCGGGTGATCGAACTGTAGCCGCTTTCGACCACCATCTGGCGGATCACCGGCTTCGACATCGCCCAGGTGATGAACTGCCAAGCGGCGTCCTTGTTCTTCGCGCCGGAGGGGATGCCCCAGCCATGCGTCGCCACACCGGGGAACCGGCCCTTCGGCCCGGCCGGGCACATCGAGAAGTTGCAGGTCTGCGCCACCTTGCTGTCCTTGGCGCCCATCTGCACGATGAAGATCTGGCCGTTCGTCGAGTAGTTGGCGCGGCCGGCCTTCAGCGTCGCGACCACCTGGTCGTAGGTATAGGAGATCGCGCCGTCGGGGCCGTAATCGCGCACCACCTTGGCAAAGAAATCGGCCGCCGCGATCGCCTCCGGCGTGTCCAGCACCGGCATCAGATCCTCGGGCGGGTCTCGGAACACGTTGCCGCCAAACCCTTGCAGCCAGGGAATGAAGCTCCAGCCGTAATGATTTTCGGTCAGGAAGGCGGGGACCCCGTCCTTCAGATGGACGGCCTTCATTGTCTCCGCCACCTCGTCGAAGGTGTCGGGCATCGGCTTGCCGGCCTGTTCGAACAGATCGTAGCGCCCGGCCCCGGCCATGTAGACGTCGGCGGTCCACGGGATCGCGTAGAGCTTGCCGGCCGGATCTTTGAACTGGGCGGTGACGCCGGGCAGGAAATCGTCGGGTTCCCAATCCGCCGGCGTCTTTTGCGGGTCCTTCAGGAAGCCGTCGAGCGGGGTGAACCAGCCGGCGCCGATCCAGCGGCCGATATAGATGAAGGTGACGTTGAGCACGTCGTAGGCCGAGCCGCCGGTCGACAGCTCGACGTCGGTGCGCTGATTGTAGATCGGAAAGGATGGCGTCTCGTAATTGACCTTGGCGCCGGTGGCCGCTTCGAATTGCGCGATGTAATCGGTCAACAGCTTGGCGTAGGGCGAGCTCCAGCAAGCGATGTTCAGCGTGATGCCGGACAGCGGCTTGGAACCGCCCTGCGCCGGCGCCCTGCCGGGCAGTATCAGCGCACTCGCCGCCGCGGCACCCGCCCGCAGAAATTGCCGCCGCCGCACCCTTCGCCCGAGCAATGTCATCTTCCCCGCTCCTCTCCCTTTGCCGCGATCCTGGCAGAGAGGGATATGGCTGACAAGCCGCCGGCAGTTTCTATTGAATGGGGTGCCCGCCGAGGGATGAGGGCTCTCGCGATCCCTCATCGCTTCCGGCGAACTGCACCGCCGATGTCGCGACTGTAGAAATAGGTGGCGCCACCTCCCTTCCCTCCCCCGCGGGCGGGGCGCCTGCGGGCGCCTGTCCAGGCGAAATGGTTTGCTTGTGTAAGGGAAAATCCTTACATCTATATCGGAAAAGAGAGGACCGAATGCCTATGATCATCGAAGAAACCAGCACGATCACCGCCAAAGGTCAGACAACCGTGCCCAAGGCCGTACGACAGGCGCTCGGCGTCGATTGCGGCGGAAAGATCGCCTACCGCATCGAGGACGGGCGCGTGACGGTTCACAATCCCGAAGCCGACGATCGCGATCCGGCGCTCACCGCATTTCTTGCGCTGATCGAGAAGGATATCGCCGCCGGTCGCAACCTGCGCGGCCTGCCGACCGGCGTTGCCACCGCCCTGCGGCGCGCCCTGAAGGAGATTCGGGTCGATCTCGACGAGAAGCTGGAAGGCGACGTTGTGCTTTAGGCCCTCGGCGTGGTCGTAAATGGGTGGACGCTTCTGTTCCACGACGCGATTGTCGGCCAGTTGAAGAACTTGGCCGACGCCTGTCAGCGGGCGCGCAAGGCCGATCCGAAGAACTTCCGCCTCAACGCCAATGTGAAGGTCTTCGCGGCTCTCGCAAAGCTG
>DATEQL010000958.1:0-3736 GCA_035272665.1 Allostellaceae bacterium | reverse complement strand
TCACCGACGCTCGCATCGCTGCTCTCCGGGCTGGCCTCCAGCTTACGCCGGACCAGGAAAAGAACTGGCCGCCGTTCGAGCAGGCCTTACGCGACCTGGTCAAGCTGCATCAACAGCGCAAGCAGGAGCGTGAGGCTGGTGGCGAGCAGCAGCCGCAGACTAATCCCTTTGATCGGTTACAGCGTAGGGCCGACGCCTTGTTAAAGTTCGGTGGCGGGCTCAAACAACTCGCCGATGCGGGCACCCCGCTTTATCAGAGCCTTAGCGACGCGCAGAAACAGCGATTCACGTTTCTTGCACACATCCTCCGGCCGCATTGGATGGGCGGCGGCGGCATGGGGGAGGAATATCGTGGGTTTGAAAACCGTGGGCGCGGCGGACCGCACGGCATGATGGACTGGGATGGCGAGCGGCGCGGCATGATGGGTCCTGATAGTGAAGAAGACTCGAACAATCGTTAAGTGGCCGCCAACAACTGCCGGGGGGCGTGGCCGCCATGCAACCTCAGCAGGCCAGGCATTATGACTGCGAAATAACCTACCTTGCTTGAGGCGGTCCCCTTGCTGCGCGAAGGGCAATTCGTCCTCAAATATTTCTCCCTTGCGCCGTTCTGGCGATTTTAAGCGCCGCAAATATAGCGTCGTCCAACCGTCACGAATGGGCGTGCGAAACTAATATAGGCGTAACGTCGGTGCGCCGTTCATGACGTATTGAACTTCAATCCGGCCCTGATTGCGAATTCCGCGGCGGCGATGGCCGATACCAAGCAGGTCGGAGCTAACACGGTCGTAACCGTCGATGCGACCGATACGGTCACGTTGACCGGACTAACGGCCTCGCACCTGACGGCGAGCAATTTCCACTTCACGTAATAGAACGTAAGCGGCCGTCTGACCGCACCTTTAGCGCCGGGCAATAATCGGCGATTGTCTGACCGCTGAATCGAGCGGTTGGACACATGTCGGACACTGAGCTTTTGCTTAAATCGGAGCCGATTCGCCGGCTGGAAGTGTTCGCGGGAGCCGGCCGGCGTCGTTCCTGGACGGCGGAGCAGAAGGCGCAGATCGTTGCCGAGACTTATCAGAGCGGGGAGTCGGTATCTGCGGTTGCGCGCCGGCACGCGTTGACACCGCAGCAGCTGTTCGGATGGCGGCGGGATGCCCGGCAGCAGAGGGAAGACGGAGCCTGTGACGGCGTTTCGGCATTTGCACCGGTGCTTGTGGAAGCCGTGTCGTCGTCTGCGGATGCGGCGATAGCGCCGGTGTGTCCCCGCCGGTCAACGGCGATCGTGATCGTGATCGGCGCTGCGACCGTTCGGATCGAGCCGGGGACTGATGGCGCGACATTGCAGACGGTGCTGCGCGCGCTGCTGGCGGCGACATGATTACGGTTCCGGCCGGTGTGCGGGTGCTGGTCGCCACCGCCCCTGTTGACTTCCGCAAAGGTGCCGATGGTCTCGTCGCCCTGGTCCGCGAGAGGCTGGGGCATGATCCGTTCTCGGGGACGATCTTCATCTTCCGATCGAAGCGGGCGGATCGCCTGAAAATCCTAGCCTGGGACGGATCAGGTCTGGTGCTATTCTGGAAGCGGCTCGAGCACGGTGCCTTCCGCTGGCCGCCGCTCAGCGATGGGGTGATGCGGCTGACCGCATCGCAGCTTGCTGTACTCGTTGATGGGATGGACTGGGGGCGTCTGCAGGCGCGCGACATTGCGCGGCCGACGGCAACATCGTGAAACCTGCGACTAAGTGAATCGGGGGAGCTCATCACGCCTCACAAAGAGGTGCGAATCTGATTCAGTGTCGGCGTGGGCGAGATTACAGATCAGCTTCCTACCGACGTCGAAACGCTGCATGCGCTGGTTGCGGCGGCGCGTGCGGAGCGTGACGCCGCACTCGCCGAACGTGACCGCGCGCTGTCACAAATTGATCGGCTGCGGCACCTGTTGGGGCAGTTGCGACGTGCGCAGTTCGGCCGACGTTCGGAGCAGCTCGATCCCGAGCAGATGCTTTTGGCGTTCGAGGATATCGAGCAGGCGATCGCCAGCGACGAGGCGCGCGAGGAGAAGAACGACGCGGCTGTCGCTGCGGCACGTGCCGCCAAGCGCCGCGCCAACCGCGGTGCGCTTCCCACCCATCTGCCACGCGTCGATGTGACGATCGAGCCAGACGACACCAGCTGCCCTTGCTGCCGGGCGCCCATGCACGTGATCGGCGAGGAGACCTCGCAGCGGCTGGATGTCGTTCCGGCGCAGTTCCGGGTGATCGTGACGCATCGTCCGAAATATGCCTGTCGGGCCTGCGAGCAGGCCGTTGTTGTGGCACCGGCGCCCGAACGGCTGATCAAGGGCGGGCTGCCGACCGAGGCGATGGTCGCCTCCGTGCTGGTGGCCAAATACGCTTGGCATTTGCCGCTCTATCGCCAAGCGCAGATGCTGCTCGCCCAAGGGCTCGACATCAAGCGTGCGATCCTCGCCTTCTGGGTGGGCTATGCGGCCGCCGAGCTGATGCCGGTTTATCTTCGGCTGCGCGAGCACATTCTGACCTCGGGCAAGATCGCGGTCGATGAGACCGTGGCGCCGGTGCTCGATCCCGGCCGCGGCCGCACCAAGAAAGGATACTTCTGGGCCGTCGCCCGCGATGATCGATCATGGGGCGGAACGGATCCGCCGGCGATCGCCTATAGCTACGCTCCGGGTCGTGGCGCGATCCACGGGCTGAAACTGCTCGATCGCTATCGCGGCATCGTGCAATGCGACGGATACGCCGCCTACAAGACCATCGCTGCCGCAGAATGTGGCGAGGCGATTACGCTCGCCTTCTGCTGGGCCCATCTGCGTCGCAGGTTCTTTGATCTCGCCAAGGATGGCTGCGCTCCGATCGCCAGCGAAGCTCTTGAGCGCATCGCGGCGCTCTATGCCGTCGAGAAGACAATCCGCGGGCGTAGCGCCGAGCAGCGCCGTAGCGCACGCCAGGAACAGAGCAAGCCTCTCGTGGTGGCGCTTAAGGTCTGGCTCGAGCAACAGCTCACACGCGTCTCGGCCAAATCGCTGATTGCCGAAGCCATCCGCTACGCATTGCACCATTGGGACGGGCTCACCCGTTTCGTCGACGATGGCCGCATCGAGCTCGACACCAATATCGTTGAGAGAAGCATCCGGCCCATTGTCCTCAATCGCAAAAATGCGCTCTTCGCCGGCCATGATCACGGCGCGGAGAACTGGGCCTGCATCGCTTCGCTGATCGAAACCTGCAAGTTGCACGCCGTCGATCCGCAAGCCTATCTCAGCGACGTGCTCACCAGGCTCGTCAATCTTTGGCCCGCCTCGCGTATCGACGAGCTCATGCCCTGGGCCTGGGCGGCCGGCCGTGCCGACAACAAACTCGCGGCCTGACGCTGATCGCCCAAAGCGTCCCAGTGAAATAAATCAAGCGCTCAGAGCCGTGCGGGCGAAAGACCGCTTACGGCGCAACCGCATAGCGGTGTAGTTATCGATCGCCCGGTACGCTTTGGTGACGGCGCCTACTTCGAAGTAGTTCGCCCATCCGCGTAGCATGCGGTTTAACTTCTGCACCATCTCTGTGGTCTCTTGCCAAGTCCCCGATCGGACGGTCAGCGCGTGGACGTTCTCGACCATGCGCTTGATGCTCTTCTTCGATGGCCGGCACCCCAGATACGCCTTTCCGGTTCTCGCCGAATACATCCGCCCAAACGTGTAGCCCAGGAAGTCGAACTGC
>DATEQL010000957.1:0-25689 GCA_035272665.1 Allostellaceae bacterium | reverse complement strand
AGGCGCGGGTTCCAAAGGATCACCCGTTGCGGCCGATCCGGCAGATTGTGGACGAGGCGCTGGCGGCTCTGTCGCCGGAATTCGAGAAGCTGTACGCCAAGCTCGGCCGACCATCGATTCCGCGGGAGAGACTGCTTCGCGCGTTGCTGTTGCAGGCCTTCTATTGGGTGCGCTCGGAGCTGCAGTTGATGGAGCAGCTCGACTACAATTTGCTGTTCCGCTGGTTTGTCGGGCTGTCGCTGGATGAGGCGGTGTGGGATGAAACGGTGTTCACCAAGAACCGCGAGCGCCTGATCGAGGGTGACATTGCCAGGAGGTTCATGGCTGCAGTGCTCACCCAGGAGCCCATCAAAGCACTGCTGTCGGACGACCATTTCTCGGTCGACGGCACGCTGATCGAAGCCTGGGCCAGCATGAAGAGCTTTCGCCCCAAGGATGGCAGCGGCGAGCCGCCGGCTCCCGGCCGCAATGGCGAGCGCGACTTTCACGGCGAGAAGCGCAGCAATGAGACGCACGCCTCGACCACCGATCCCGATGCTCGGCTGTACCGCAAGGGGCCGGGTCAGCCCGCCAAACTTGCCTATCTAGGGCACGTTCTGATGGAGAACCGGCACGCTCTGGTGGTCGACACGCGTCTGACCCTGGCCATCGGGACGGCGGAACGCGAGGCTGCGCTCGAGATGGTGGCGGCCCGTCCCGGCACCTATCGGATCACGCTGGGCGCCGACAAGGCCTACGATGTGGCCGAGTTTGTCGCCGATCTGCGGGCGCACAATGTGACGCCGCATGTCGCGCAGAACACCACGAACCGGCGTTCTGCGATCGACGGTCGAACGACCCGCCACCCCGGCTATGTGGTCAGCGGGCGGGTGCGCAAGCGCATTGAGGAGGTGTTTGGCTGGACCAAGGCGGCCGCTGGCTTTCGCAAGACCCGTCACCGTGGTCTGGCCCGCGTCGGCTGGATGTTCACGCTGAATGCCATCGCCTACAACCTCGTCCGGCTGCCCAAGCTGGTGGCAGTCGTGACGTAGCCACGCCCGGAATCCGCCCACACGCGGCAAAACCAGCAAAATCGACGCAAAGACCTGCTTGACGAGCACCTTCGGCAACTCAAGAGAGAGTGACTTCTTAAGACTCTACCTCCTTGCTTCGCTAACACTGAATTTTTCAGCGTCCTGCTAGAGGCGCGGCGCTGGTGGGCCGCGACGTAGAGGCATCACAGCCTACTTCGTGATGCCCAGGGGCCCGTCGCGGCCCACACCCAAAATGAGTATAGCATCTGCGGTTCGAATGTAAACAACCCACCGGTCAAGCCACCCTGACGTATCGATCGTGGAGGCCGCTGGGACGAGGATCACGGAGATCTGCCCCAAGGTGTGCAAGGTGTGCAGCGGTCGCCTGGCGCGATGATCGCGCCGACCACGCTAGCCGCCGTCGTGGAACGCAGCGATGCCTGCAGGATGTTCGGCATCGGATTTTTGTTCATGTTGGCCGTGTATGCGCTGAAGACGATCGGCCGACTCTGACGGATAAATCTGAAATGCCGCGTCGGGTCAGGCTTTCTCGATGGGAAGACCGACGCGCTGGCAGACCGACGATACGAGGCCGATCTTCTCGACAGGAGAGAGCAAGTGATTCCAGGCATCGGGATGAAACCGGATGCTCGCACACTCGCGCATCCCGCCCGGCGACAGGGCGAAATCGCGATAGTCATCCTCCACCAAAAAGCAGTCCAGCGCGCTGAAGTCCGCGGAGCCAAGGACCTCCACGATAATGATCGGTCGATGCCGGCCTATCCTGCGGCGTCCACCTTCGATCACCGCATGCTCGTGACCTTCCACATCTATCTTCACCAGCCGGATCGGTTCCTTGTGGGTCGCCTCTGCCCAATCATCCAATGTCTCCGTGGTGATCTCGTACTGGATATGGATGCCGACCTGCATCGCGTGGCTCTGCTCGAGAGACGAACTGGTCGATATCAGCCCCTGGTCGTTGATCGTCTCGAAGAACGGTACGATGGCGCGCATGCGCGACAGTGCGAAAGGCTCGACGGTAATCCGGGAAGCCATCTCGGGGTTGCAGGAGTCGTTCCTCGACATCACCTGCCGCGCAGTCTCGAGCGGCTCGAACGCGCAGACGCTCACGACAGGGCTGGCGGCAACGGCAAGAAACGTGAAGATACCGGTGTTGGCACCTATGTCGAGGACAAAACCCGACGCCTCCCGAATCAAACCGGCGAAAAACGGCTGGGGTGGGGGCTTCGTAGCTGGCGAGACCATGCGCGCGAACGAAAGATGCGATGTGATCCCGGTCGCCGCCGCTGGTGAAGGCAAAGCGGATCGGATCGCCCGCGCCGGGCACGCTTAGTTCGAACGTCGCCGATTGCTCGCTCATCGCATCACTGGCCCCGAATTGCGGCGCGCAAAGGGGCACCGCCCGACCGCAAGCCTCAGACGACACGCGTCGCTCATGTCGGCAGCACGTCGGCCAGCCGCTCGCATCGTCGGTAAAAGTCAGGCCAATCGCGACCCACGCGTTGGGCGAGGCGCTGACCGGCCGCGGGGATGCGCTTGCCCCCCATCAGATGCGTATAGCCGACACGAGCAGCGTAATTGGTGTCGTTCGCCTCGGTCCAGGAGGGGAACAGGTGTGCCACGCGCACCCCGCGATAGGGAGAATCGGGCCGCGCGGCGTGGAAGCCAATGCACGCGGCCAGCATGAACTGCTCGACCGCGCAGTTGTGCCAAAAGCCGACAGAGAGGGTCCGCAAGGCCGGCTGGTTGGCCTCATACTCTATTAGCGAGAGCGCGGCCAGCGCGTAATGGCGGAGGAATGCCGCGTCCTGCCCGCCTACGATCCCGCAATTCTCGACCCGTACGACGTGGTCGAGCGAGCATGCCCATTCCCACTCGGCGGGCAGCCAACCCTCGTTCCCGTGCAGGATCGCGCTGAGTTCGTCTATGCCGTAATCCGCCTTCTGGTGATACTCCGGGTTCTGCGTCAGCACCGGCGCATTTGTAAGGTGTTCAGGCAGCTTGTTCCAAAGGAACACGTCGCTGTCGATATGAACATACGGATCCGTCTGCAGCCCGTAGGCAACCAGCTTGCCAAGCATCCACCAGGAAACGTCTCGCCCCGCGAGCCGGTCCAATTCCGTCGAGACGGCAGTAAACGGAAGCCCGAGCCGGTCCACGAGCAGCCGCCGGCCGGGGCTGTCGGTCACCAACATTGCATCGGGGTAGTGGCGCATCGCGGTCTTCACGGAGACCACCCAGGAGAGCAGGTGATCGAGAGGGCGCGCCCAGGCATGCCGGTAATGCGCGACGTACGGCGCCGACCAGAAAGACCATATTGCCCGCACCGGCTGATTACCTGGTCTCATCGCTCGGGATCGATGCACCGCCGCCGCTGATCGTCGCGGACGGCAGAATGGGGGAGATTGGTTCCCCGATCACCGGCGGCGGCGGGATCAGGGTCGTGTGCCCGGTCACGGAGAAAGTGGTTTGCACCGGAAACTGCACTCCGCTCGACAATATGACAGCCGCCGTCAGGGTGTAAGTCTCTGTCGTCGCCTGCCCGGTGTTGCGGACCGAGAGCGGGATCGGCTGCGCGGGCGAGACTGCCCCGCGTGGAATCGTTACCGGGCTCTGCACGGTCACGATCCCGGGCGTGCCGCCAGTGACGGTGATCATGACCTGCGTGTCGGCAATCGCGTAATAATTCAGCGACAGGTTCAAAACGGGTACCGCCATCACCGTCGGATTCGCGGCGTCGACCAGCTCTAGGCGAGTGATGATGATTCTGATGCCTGGGATTGGAACCCAAGCGACGGCGGGCGGCGCCGCCGCTAGTGAGGTGACGCGTGGCAATGGTGCCAGATAGAACCAGCTCTCGAAGTCGCTCGCCTTCGCGGCCGCGCCGGAGGGCATCATGAGATCGGTACGCGGCGTCTGCCCGTCGGAACGTGTTCCGGCAACACCAAAACACTGGCCATCGAGGAAAGGCGTTGCTCCCGCTCCGGATCCCCAGATCATTCGACCTTTCAGGAGAACACGGGCACGGATGTATTGCTGCTGATTGGCGAAGCCATCGAAAGACTCGAGCCCCTGTGCGAGGTAGAAATATAAATTTTGCGGCAGCGACCAAGTAATTATGTTGCCGGTCACCGATACTGCGCCGTCGACGATCACCCCACTCCGCAACAATCCGCTTGCGACAGACGGGACGAACGCGGATGCCGCGTTGCTGAACTGATCGATCGAGATCGGGTACTCCAGGCTGACAATGTAGCGTGCCGGATCGATGCTGGTGACAGGCGCCCCATCCAGCGTCACGTTGAGGCCACCCGCGAAAAGCTGGTCGAGCGTCTGCACGTCGTCATTCGCCCAGTTGATCGCAGTGACGTGCAGTGCGGCCTCCGTCGGCGGCGGCGTGAGCTCGGTGAGCGGATAGAAGGAATTGCGGCAATCGTACGGGACAAAGCCGCCTGCGTTCGGCTCCCAATCGATGCAGGCGAGCGGAGCGCGATACACGGTGGTGTTGCGCGCGGGCTGGAAACTCGCGCCGTCGCTGCCGCAAGGCGGCCATTCCACCTCGCCTGTCGCGGTGCGCGCCGGCACCAGCCAGAAATCGCCGGGTTGGAACGG
This sequence comes from Allostellaceae bacterium, assembly GCA_035272665.1. Taxonomy (GTDB): domain Bacteria; phylum Pseudomonadota; class Alphaproteobacteria; order ATCC43930; family CGMCC-115725; genus AP-15. The sequence continues at coordinate 21,043 of DATEQL010000957.1, read as the reverse complement.
TCGCGCGTCGGAGAACTGCACCTGGATGCCGTTCTCCAGGCTGTTCCAGTCCCCTTGCGCGGCCATCGGCACGCCGGCGCTCGTCGCGTTGGCGTCGGTCTGGTCCCAGCGGCGCAGCTTGGCATGGCCATTCTCGGTGTCGACCGCCGGCGCGGTCTCGGTCAGCGTGATCTGGTTGTGCTCGAAATCGACGGTCTGGATCTGATGCAACTGGCCAGGCTGATTCGGCGTTTGGCCGAACTCGTCGCTGTCGTCCGAGATCTCGACCCATTGCAGCGGCGCGAAGCCCAGATTGGCATCGGGGCCGAGACTATCCACGGTGAGCACCTTGCCGCTCACATTCGTGATGCGCGTGAGCACCGATCCGTTGTCGCGCGACCATTTGAACCTCGCCGCGCCGAGCGCACCACCCTGATGCAGCTCGATGCGGTAGAGCTGGTTCTCGAGGCCGCGATATGCCGCCTGGGGCGAAGGCAGGCATGGTCCCAGGTTGGACGCGTCGCCGGTGCCCACCGTCATCTCGCCAGCCATGAGCTGCACTGGGCTGAGGCTCATCGCGGCGCAGCAATCTCCTTGCAGATAGGCGCTGTTCAAGAGCGATATAGCATTCACGGACACCGAGAGTTGCGCGCCGATTCCGGCCGGCAGTTGCGTCAGCCGCGAGACGGTGGCGGAGGCCACCGTGTGCAGGGCGGTAAGCGAGGATGCGATACGCACGTCGCTGATGTTGCCCGCAGCCACCAACGCCGCGAGCGTGTCAGCTTGCGTTGCCACCGATTCGAGAGCGGTCGACCGGGTGGTCTGTTGGTACAAGGCGATTGACTGACGCAGACCCTGCACAGCCTGCGCCACAGCGGTCTGGCCGGTCGTGATTGGAGCGACCTCCTCGGCCACCACGCGCCAAACGGTCTGCACCCGCACGGTTGTGTCCGCTTCGCCGAGCGCGGGATCCCTTATGCAGGGATCGTCGATAGGCGTGACCATCCGCTGCCACGCCTCGAGCCAGACCTGTATCGCGCTCGCCCGTCCCGCGCGAAGATCGGCGAGCATCACATCAACGCCGGGCTGTGGCCCGATCAGAAAGGTCTGCTGCGTGTAGTCAGTCTGCGCCAACATCTCGCACAGCAGGCCGTTGACGTAATAGCGACCCGGTCCGATCAGCAGCGAATTGTTGTCAGAGCGCAGCGAGATCACGAAGCCGGCAGCGTTTATCGGCGCACCGGTGGTGCCGATTACGTCGATTGTCTCGGTTACCAGCCGGAGCGCGTCTATCGCGCGCTGCTCGTTCGCATCGGCGTCGAGCTGCACCCGCCCCTGCTGCTCAAGCACGGCGGTGTAGTTCTTCGCCGGATCGAAGCGATATCGGCTGAAATCACCCCTCATCGCATCTCTCCCTCGACGCGCGGTCATGCTTGTCTGCCGTAGCGCATCCTGGCTCTGTCAAATCAGGGCCGCTCCGATCGAAATCCCGAACAGGGCATCCACGTTTTCCAGCAGTGCAGAACGAGGCCGACTGCGACCGCCGTAGCCATAAGGCAGTTCAGCGATCAGCCGCTCCTCGCGCGATGGCACGAGGAAGATGCCCGCCTCCAGCCCGAACGGCAGGTACTCGTCCATCCGGCTCCGCAGGTTGCCAACGCCCTGCGTCTCGTAAAGCAAGTGGTAGGCGCCGATCTGGCTCTCGTCATCGGCGCCCTGCCAGACGGCGACCGGACAATCCCCACCGAGCAGCCCGTAGGATGGGCTGCCGTAGCGCAGGCTGACGAATTGCTGCGCCAGTGCGTCCTCCAGCTCCGGGTCGGTGCCGGGCAGGCAGCGATACTGGCCGGGCGTAATCGCGTCCGCCGGAACGAAGCAGAAGCGCACGCAGCCGGACTGCCGCCGTGTGCACCAGATCGCCGCCTCCCACGCGTCGTGCCGCAGCGCGCGGCGCGCCAGGAATATCGTGTTCGAGGCCAGCGGCAGCCGATGCGTGCGCACCTTGCCGATGATCGTGCTGTCCTCGACCTGCAGCGTCCCGCCTTCGCCGGCGCCGTCCGGCCCGGCATAGGCGACGCGCCAGCGCGCCAGCGCATCGACAAAGGTGCTGGTCACACGCGCCGAAGCGGATTCCTGGACGAGCAGCGGGCCGACGATGCAATTATTGACGACCAGTGTGCTGCCGGCGAACTGCATGACGATCGCCGGTGCGTCTGGGTCCAGGGGCTGTCCGTCGCGTGTCAACCCCTTGCCGGGAACCAGCGTGCAATCCTGCAGAGTCATCGCCACGGCGCCGTTTTGCGCCCGCATCGCCCCCGCGATCAGCGGACCGTTGCAGAACAGCTGGCCGGGAGTCCCTCCGGGTGGCGTGCCCGCACCGTCGATCTCGATGTTGCCGCGCAGCGTCGCACGGGCGCGCGACGGGGCCCATGTGCCGTCCGGCAGCACCTGGGCGGCGATAATCCACAGCGTGCTGCCGGACGGTATGACGATGCGGCGGGTGCCGGTGAGGTCGATATCGGCCACCAGGAAATCGGCCAGCACGATCACCCCGACCGTGCCCGCCGGCTGCGCATTGAACAGCGCAACCGCGGCTTCGAGTGTGATTGGGACGCCGAAGATGTCTGTCGCGCCCGCGCCGACCACCTGGCTCCAGGTAATCTGCGTCCGGTCGAGCGTCAGGTTTTGGGTGCGGTCGTAGGGTCCGCCACCGAGTTCGGCGGGAAATCCGTAGTTGTAGTCGAGCGTCACCGTGGCGGGTGCCGGCAGATCGTCCGCGAAGACGATGCGGCCAAGCACCGGATCGATCGCGACCTTGCCAGCCGGCGCCGGTGCCCAGCCACCCAGGAAGTCCGAAAGATCGCAGACGCAGATCGTCTCGAGCCCGACAGGGACGCCGTTCACATAAATGACGAGGCCGTTCGACGCCCCATAGAACGCGTTCGGGTCATCGTGGAACTCGCGCCGGCCGATCGGCTGGGGCACGTCGGCGCGGGTCGTCAGGCTCTGGAACGAGGCGCGTACCGGCGGCGCATTGAACAGCGGCATGTCGTTGCCAAGGGGGCTGGCGAGAAAGCGCCGGGCATCGACCACCGTCGCCGGTTGGCCGGTCACTGGAAAGGAGATCCAGCGCCACACCCAGGCGCCGATATCGGAAATATTGTATCGTCCTTCGCCATGCAGCGCGATGTCGAGTGCAGCGTTGTCAGGGATGTTCGGCGTCCGCACGCGCGGCGGAATGCGGCGCACGTCGACGGTGCGGCTAAGTGTGTCGAATGGTCCGCCGATCCGCGTCAGCGCGGCTCCATGACGCAGATTGACGAAGCTGGCATGGTGCAGCCGGAGATGCCGGAAACTCTGGTTGACCGCGAGGCGGCGAAAATACTCAACAATATGGACCGGCCGCCCGGTGACGTCGTGTCCCGCCTGCTCGAGCGCGATCACCGTGCCTTTGCGCCGGCGGTAGCCCATCGTGTTGGCGACATCCGCCCGCGCGCGGGCCCCGTTCGGAATGTTTTCGACCAGTCCGGTCCAGCCGATCAGGTCGCCGATATAGGGTATCACCCAAGGCGCACAGGTTTCGATGAACTGGTCGGCGTACAGATTGGTCAGGTCCTGCTCGAGCACGCCGACCTGTTCGGCGATGACGCCGACCAGCGCCTGCGACGGCCCGCCGGCCGCCGCATCGCGCGTGCGATGGATCGCCGGCAGCAGGGAATAGATCTGGTCCGCGTCCAGGCTCATGGCCATTGCACCAGGTCGGGCAGCGACAGCGGGTCGATCAGCAGCATCTGCGCGCCCGTCACCGTGCCGCGTGCGCCCATCTGCGGGGCGGCCGCCGGCAGGTAGTCGGGCAATTGGGCCGGGGGGGCGGCGCCGGCCAGGGCGAAGGCGGTCAGTTTCGTGCCCTGCACACCGGAGACCGACTGTATGGCAGCGACCACCTCGCTTTGCGCGACACCTTGGCCGAGCGCGCGGGCGGCGAAACCGAAGACGGTGAGCAGTGCGGTCCGCACCGCGGCAAGCACGAGCGTCGGGTCGTAGTCGTTGGTATCGACGCTGACCAGGCCGGCGACCGCAAATTGCTGCGGCTGGTGTGGCAGCACCGTTACCGGCACATAAGGATTGCCCGAATTGCGCAGTGCGGCAGCAAGATTGGTGATGGTGTTGCCGTTCGGATCGAGCACCGCGCCTCCGGCACCAGCCACGGTGAGGACTACGCCGCGCGTCCGGCCGAACCACGTCCACGTCGCCAGCGCCTTCGCGACTCCCGCGAATGCGGTGGAATAGTCTTGATAGTCCTGCAGCGAGACGACACGCTCCAGGGTTAGCACGTGCAGCGGCGCGCTGGTCCTCGCGTCGGCCGGCGTATCCGGATCGGCGCCCCCTGTCGCATCCGCCGGATTGCCGACCGATTTCAGTCCGGCCGGCCGATCGATCGCCTGGCTGATCCCGCCCGCCGGCACGTTGCCCGACAAGCCAAGGCCGACGCGGTAGAGCGCGCGCACATTGGTCTGGCCGGTCGGCGGCCGGGCTCCCTCTGTGCCGTCGCCGAACTTGACGATCACCGCGCCGCCGTTCGCTTGCTGCGTGGTGTACACCCGGTCCTTCGGCGTCGCATCGAGCAGACTTGGCTCTTCTTGCCAAAGCAGATCGTTCACCCAGACTTGCAACGTCGAAATCGCCCCTTGCCCGCTCGGCGTGCTCAGGTAGGTCAGCGGCATTTGCTTCAATGTGAAGGTCTGGTTCGGCTGCGACGCGTCGCCGCTGCCGAGAACCTCCTGCACGGTCTGGCCATGCGTCGCGGCCACGACATTGGCGTTGAATGCCGCTGTCGCGCGATCGTAGATGCGCGCCAGCGGATTGACGAAGGTCAGCACGGTCTGTCCGGAATTACCCGGCTGCACGGTGTCCAGCACCGCGGCCTCGCTTACCACCGGATCCGCCTTCGGGTCGGCCGGCTGCAGAACAAGACTCACCGCCGCCGCGGTCAGTGTCGCGGAGATACCTTGCGTCGTAAGCACGGTCCACTGGGTTTGGCCCGATGCGAGCGTGGTGGGCGGATAGGCATCGGCCAGGACCAAGTCCCCGGGGTTGAAAGGGATGGCGGTCACGCCGTCAGGACCGATCAAGATCGCAGATTGGCTGGGCGCGAGCTGCAGACGTGCGCGCTGACCGGTGATGGCGATGGTCTGCCCCGCCATTAGCAAGGCGCCGCCCGAGAGGGTCACACCGGACCCGGCAATCGGCTGGAGCATGCCTGGCGCCAGATTCGGCGGCCCGGCAGCCCAGGCGATCAGCGGCTGCGGCGCGACGGCCAGCGGCTCGCTGTCGATAAACGCTGTCGTCAGGCGCGTGCGGGCGACGAAATAAGGCAGGTAGTCGTCGCGGTCGAGCCTAAGTCCGGTTGCCTTTGCCGACAGGGTGTAGCGCAGCGGCGCTCGGTCCGCGGCAGCCAGAACCTGGTAAAGCCGGCGCTCCTTTCTCCCCTCCGACAGGACTACCCAGGTGAACCGCTCCGGAGCCGTGGCGAAATCCTGGGGCTGCGCGTGCAGCGGTGCCAGCCCGGTATAGGTCGTGTCCAGGTCGATGTGACCGATGTCGTGGATGAATTTCCAGTCGCCCTTGGGCGGGTTGGTCAGCACCTTTGCCAGCAATTTCGGATCGGGCGCGTTTACGCCGAACAGCGAGGCACGACGCCCGAACGTGTAAAGCTGCACGGTCGTTGCGTTATTCTCGAAATACGGGAACAGCGCGACATCCCAAGCGATCAGCGTGCGGTTGTTCGTCGAGTCGGTGGTCACCGCGGTGACAGTCCGGAACTCCCATACCTGACTATTAGTATTGGTCGTCCGGTCGGCGTCGACCAGCAAGATCGCGTCGCCCGCCTTGACTCCCGTCGCGGTTCCGGCGAGCCACAGCGACGTGGTGATCGTGGTCCAGTCAACCGGCTGCGTCGTCACCGGCGGCATCGCGTTGTTGGCGATGCGCGCGACCAGATCGGCGCTGGTCTCGAACACGGCCGGCTGCTGGCCGGCCGGAGGCACGCTCTGCACCCGCGTTCCCGCCGGGATCAGCGCCGGGTCGGGCGCACCCTGTGCGTCGTTCAACGTTATCGCGAGTGGGGCGGAGGCGGACACGCCCGGTGACGGCTGGTAGCCGACCAGCCGAGCCAGTTCGAACACAGAGCGCGGTTGGACAGCGGTGCGCAGATAGGATTCGTTGGCCAGCCGCTCCTGGTAGAACGTCAGGATGTCGGCCGTTACCGCGAATGCATCGAGCAGGGCAATGGTGAAATCGCTGGTCTCGCGCGTCGTCAGCGGCGCGATCGCCGAATAGGCCGGGTCAGTGAGCGAGGCGAGCAGGCTCGCGTCAAAACTTGCTTGCGTGCCGACGCGGTAGGAGATCTGCGACAGGCCAGGCCGGTTGAAGATCGCGGCGGGCGTCTCGCGGGTGACGCCGACGCAGCAGGCGCAGGGCAGGGTCGAGCTGTCGCTCATTGCCCGCCGTCCAGCGACAGATCGAGGATGCCGTGGTCGGGCCGACTCGGGTCGTTGTCGACACGGGCGATCTCCAGCCTCTGCATGGTGATGAACCCGTCCGCGACCGAATCACGCGTTGGGTCGTCGACCCGCTGGAACTCTCTGGCCCGCACCGAGGCGACGCCCTGCACGCCCTGAACCGCGGCGATGATCGGACTGAGGTAGATCGTCTGACCGAAGCTGAAGTTGCTGGGATCGAGCAGCCCCGGCGTCCCGGTGCAGGTCTGGCCGGAGATCAACACCTGCAGCAGCGCGGACGCCACGTCGGTGCGGCGATAGCCCGGCTGGACGCACACTGCCAGCCCGATGCGCAGGCCGACAATGATCGCCGGCTCGACGGCGAGATCGACCCCGGCCATGCGCATCAGATTGAGGCTTTGCAGCGTGCTAGCGGCGAGCGCTGCCGGCGTGATCACCGAGGCATTGGCCGGTGCCGGATCGATGGCGACAAAGGCGGTGCGCCAGCTTCCTGTCCAGCGCAATGTGCCGCGGGCCTCGCTGATCTCCGGATTGCGCGCCGCGACATCGCCGTAATCCTGCTCGGTTACGGCGCGAAGCTGCGTGCGGAAGTTCCAAGGCGCTTGCTGGCGGATCGCCTCCATCGTGTCCGGATCGCGCCCGCCGCCGCCGGGGAGCGGGTTGCGCACCTGATTGATGCGCGGATCCTGCGCCAGGATGTGGCCGAGCGTTTCGGGGCCGACATTGCCCACGGTGCCGTTGCCGGTGCGAAAGTTCGCGCTGAAAACCAAGTTCGTGTCAGGCGCCGCGCCATAGTCGCCGTCGCCGAAGCGCAGGAAGGAGGTGCCGTCGCGCTCGTTTTCAACGACGTAGCCAAGCTGCAGGTTGTCGAGGCTTAGCAGATCGGTCTCCGCCATCCATTTGCCGCCGCCGTCATCCATCACGCAGATCTGCGGGGTCGGCACCGCCGCGTCCGCGGCGGGTGGAGCGGTCAACATGGAGGCGGCGGCCGTTGGATCGAAGGTACGCGCGTAGGTCAGCGGGGACGCGGGCAACGACGGATAGAAATAGGCCGGCGGCGGGGTCGGGGCCGTCGTGATGCAACAGGTGCCGCCGCTGCCACCGACCGGGATGGGCGGCGCTGCCGGTACGGTGCCGATGTTAGTGAGACCCTGCCACAGCCCGTGATCGGCCGGCACCATGTTGCCGCGCGCGATGCTGACATCGGTGACCGGCTTTGCGCCGTGGTCCTGATCGGTCACCGATGACAGACAAAGCGGAAACGGCAGCGCGTCGGCGGCGCCCCATTCGATCAACGTGATCGGGTCGCCGTTTGCCGGATCAATCAGCACTTTGCCGAACCGGTCCTTCCAAGTGACGCCGGTCAGCCGCACCAGCCAGCGATTGCGCGGGTTCGCATCCTCCGGCGCGCCGGTAAGCGGGCCGGCGATCTCCTCGAACAACAGCACGTCGCCGGGAGAAAGCGCATCGAGATGGCCGGCAAGCGTTGCCGCGGTGGCACCGGTCGGCAGACAGCAGCTGGAATCGCTCCAGGTGTAGAACGAGATCTGGTTCAGCGATTGGATGAGGGTCGCGCCCACGAGGGTCGCGAACACAATACCATTCTGTGCAAGCATCGTCTGGGCGGTCTGGCTGGTCGGATCGACCCGCGCCGTGACGCCGGGGAGGCGCGGCAGCACCTGCGTGCCGATCGGTAACGGCACGCCCTCGGCGGTGGCGGCGACGTGGACCCAGACCTTTGCGTTCTCGCCCTCGTCCACCTGATAGTCGACCAGTTTGGCATGACGGCGGAGCGAGATCCGGCTGCGCGCAGTACCGAGATAGGCCTCGGTCGCCACCGCATCCTGTTGATAGCTGAGGTGGTCGGCGACGTAGGCCAGCACCTCGATCAGCGTCACACCGATATCCGCAGCATGCGTTTCGGTCCAGGTCGGCGCCAGCACCGCCATGCGATCCAGCATCACCTGCACGAACCCGGGATAATCCTTGGCGGTGTAGTTTATGTCGGGCTCGTCTGGGGCCGCCGACGGGCAGCACTGGATGGGCAGGCAGCCGGCGCTGACCGGACAGCCGGCCTTGAAGGAGAACGCTACCTGCGACAGCGCCGGATCGACGCCGGTGGGCGGCTCGACGGTCGTGCTGTTGGCGCGCAGGCTGAGCGCGTACGGCGAGAAGTCGCCGGCCTGATCCACCATCACGGCGAGCGTGTAAGGCTGGTCCGAAACGCCCGCCACCGACAGGACCTGGATACCGGTGATGCTCTCGCCGCCGGAAATGACGATCTGTTCGGGACCGATTCCGAGCGGCGACGGGTCGCGCAGGAGCGTCAGCAGCAACAGAGTCTGGTCGGTGGCACTCGCCACTTCGAGAAAGTCGACGCCGTTGAGCGAGGGTGTGGCCAGCACGACGGTACGGCGGACGCGGTTGGCGCAGAAATAAACCTCGGCAGCGGCCGCCGGCACCACGGGCTGGGGCAGCGCGGCCGACGCACTCATCACGAACCGCTCACGACGAACTGCGCCGTCTGCGCGCGCTGCGTCTTAATTACAGTGTACACCACAGTTACGAGCAGTGTCGCGTCGTTGTTGGTGACCTGCACCGACTGCACCGAGATCAAATCGGACAGCCAGAGCTGCAGGTTGCCCTGGATCAGCGCCCGCTGCGCCATCGCCAGAGCGTCGCTGTTCGGCGCGAACACGAGTTGCCCGGTGCCGGTGCCGAAGGTCGGCCGGTTCACGCGCTCTCCGGGCGCGGTCAGCAGGACCTGCTCGATCAGGTCAACGATGTGCTGGTCCGCGTCCGTCGGTGCCGCGGTGCGGCCGGAGGTGTCGAAGCCGTAGGGAAATGCGACATCCACCATGGCCCTCGCGCTCCTATTCCGCGGCTACCCGGGTTTGCGCGACGATCGGCAGCAGTGGTGTTCCGGTGGGCGCGCAGATCGCCTGGCCCGTCAGCAGCAGCAGCGGTTGGCCGTTGGAGGTGACCCGTGTGGCGCCGACTGTCCACTGCGCCGTCACGCACGGCCCCGGCGCGGGAGGCACGAACGGGCAGCCGGCGACGGTCCAGGGCGCAGACAACGTCACCGAAGGGACGCCGGAAAGCAGCACGTTTGGGTTCGGCACCGTCGGCAGTGCCTGGCCACCGTGCGAGCAGGTGACCGTTGCACCCACCTGCAAGAGAAAGCCTGGCACCGTGTTCCCCCTTTCTTTCGCGCGGCTCAGACCACCGAGAGAGCGCCCTCGTTGATCGTGACGCTCGGGCCGCTCAGCACGATCGTCGCGCCCTGGCCGTTGCTGATGGTGATGCCGACATTGTTGATCGAGATCAGCGCGCCGGTGGCTGACTTCAGCAGGAATCCGCCGGTCGGCCCCGGCATGTCGCTGATCATCAGCGTGTTCTGCCCGACCGTCTGCAAAACGATCGCCTGCAGCGGCGGCGTTGTGGCGATCGCGAGGGCCGGCACTTCGGCGGCCGACCCCCAGAAGCCGCCGGTCCAGATCGGGTAGTCGCGGTCGCCATGCTCGAACTCGACCCACACGGCCGCACCGATTGGCGGGACGGTGAATTCCCCGCACTGCGGTCCGGCCATCGGCACACAGGGCAATGCCCAGGTGCTCGGCAGGACGTTCGTCACGTCCGGCACCACCACCTGGATGCGGCCCATCTGCATCGGGTCGATGTTGTTGAAGACAGTGCCGCGATACTTGCCGTAATACTGTGCCACGGTTCCGCCCTACAGCCCGATCGCCGGAACCGCCGGCGTATTGGAAACCAAAGCGTTGCGGGTAAGCGTAAAGCTCTGCTTGAACTGCCCGCGCGACAGGGTGTGGGTGACACTGTCGACGTAGTGCAGGCCGTCGAAGGCCGGCCCCGCGCCTCGCACGCCGACCAGCTGCCGAGCCTGCAGGACGCTGCCGTAGTGCAATACATCCAGCGAGCCGGAACCGGTCACCACATCGGCGGCCGCCGAGGCCCTTGCCATGCCTTGCAGCAGCGCCAAACCCGGGTCTTTGTTCGCCACACTGGACGCTTGCTCGATCCGCAGCGGTGTCGGCACATAGATGCCCAGCGGTGGGTTTAGCGGGGTGACCGGCGGGATCGGGACCGGGATCGGGACCCCCGTCGTCTGATCCTGGATCGTCACGACCGGCGTCGTCGCCTTGTACGGGGCATAGCGGAACGTCAGCTGCTCGACGTTGGTCCAGGTGTCCATGTTCACGGTCAGCGCCGGCTGCGGCACACCGAACTTTATCTGCGGCCCCCAGTAGGCGCGGCTGACGCCCGGAAGCGGTCCGGGATCGATGTAGAAGACATAGCCGACCAACTGGGCGAGCTGGCTGATATAAGCGTAGTCGGTACCCTCCTGGCTCGGCAAGCGCTCCACCGGGATCTGGATGTCGGGGATCAGCGGCGGCAAGACCTGTGGGATCACCCCATACATCGCGTATCTGGCCAGGATGGTAAGGACGCTGAGGTCGGGCGACAGCCCGGCCGGCACGCCATTCATCTGGATCAGATCCATCGCAGCGGTCAGGTCCTCGCCAGTGATGGTCATGGTCGACCCGGCGGTACCGGCCGAGGGATGCACATCGTGCTCCCGCATCACGCCGTCCATCAGTACCTGCGGGATGCCGTTGACGGTCACCATGATGACGACCCGCAGCTCCACGCCCGGCGGGGCCAGCAGGAACAGCGCCTGCAGGATGGACTGATCGGCAAGCATGAAGGAAAGCTGGAAACCGCTGCGGCCGCTGGCGCTGGTGGTCACCGTGATCGAGGTCAGCGCGTCGATCACCGGTTTCGGCGCCGGCAGCGGCACCATCGGCCCCACCAGCAGCGTGAGGTAGAGACTGCTAGGCACTGGTCCCTCCGGTCGTGCCGATGCCCGCCGGGAGGGTGATCGTCAGCACACGGCCGGCGTCGGCGGTCAGTGCGTCCGGGTCCGACGCGGCGTTGGCATCGCACAGGATCCAGTACAGCAGCGGGTCGCCAATCTGCGCGTTGGCGACCGTGTCGATGCGGTCGCCCTGCACGACCACATACTGCCGGAGTGTGGTGTACTGGTCCGGTTGCGGGATGATGCGGCGGTTCAGGTAGCGGACGACGGTGCCGTCCGGCCGGGTGTAGGTCGTGGTGCCGATGCTGTAGTAGCGGCTGTTGGTATGCATCGTCGCGCCGCTGGTGCCGCCACTGGCGACGAAATTGTCGATTGGGCTGGTGCTCATAGCGACACCGACGCGCTGAGGCTGGCGCCGACGACCTGCCCGGCGTTGACGAGCGCCATCGCCTCCTTTTCGATCTGATAGACCATGTAGATCAGGCCGGCCGGGTTCAGGAAACCAGTGTCGTTGACGTTCAGCACCCTCATCTCCAGCGATACCTTGGCGCGGATGGGGTTGAGGATCGTGTCGAACGCCTCCTCGGTGATGTCGATCGAGGTGATGCGGACCGGGGTGATGCGCGTAGCATTCCACACGAAGATCGCCAGCGGCTGCTCCATCGGCAGGATCTCGATGGTACCGAGCAGGGTGAGCGCCTCATTGAGGATCAGGTCGACGCTGGTTGGATAGACCAGCAGCTCCAGCGCGGAGAGCTGCGGCTGGATGCCAAGCGTGGTGGCGATCGGATCGGAGGCGGCGAGCGCGTCGGTAGCGTCGATCTCCGCGACGACGCTGATCGTTTCCGTCGGCGGGCCCTTGAGGCGCAGGATTTCGGTGCGCTCCGGCTGGTCAGCTACCGCCTGCGGCTGCAGCTTGCGGGTCAGCGTTTCCGGATTGTATTGCAAAGGGATGATGCCGGTCGGGATGCCAGTGGTGGCGTCGAGCGTGACGATCCCCCCCTTCAACAGCCGCGGCGAAATCGGCGCCGTCATTGCTTTGGTCCCCCTGGTGCGATGCCGGCCCAGACCGTTGACGCAACGGATCGGCCAGTCTGTTCCGGCAGGCAGCCGGCAACGATGGGCGCGGTTGGCAGTCGGTCCGCCGTGATCGGCTGGAACTGCGTGCCGGGCTGCACGGCGAGATGGGCGAGTTCCGCCTCCAGCGCACGCCTCAGGCGTCCCGCCTCGGCCGGCGCGACGCCGCGCAGCACGAGGTGTTCGATGTGCAGACGCACCGCACCGTCCGGCGAAGGGGTGGCGCGTTCGCGCCGGCGCTGGGCGTGCGCGGTCATATCCATCCCGCCGTCTCGGCGCGGCCCAGTGGGCGCTCGAGCTTGGCGTACTCGGTGCGCGCGGCCGCCAGCATGTGCGACATGCGCACCGGTTCGGCCGCGTCCGCCGCGAGAAACGCCGCGTGCATTGCGATGTTGCGGATCACACCGCCCGCTACGCCAAGCTGGGCGAGCCGAATCGGATCGAGATTTGCTTGCGGCGTCGCCGCCGGCAGCACGCGCTGCCAGATGCGGGCGCGCTCCGCGACGTCAGGGAAGGGAAATTCGACCAGAAAGCGCAGGCGACGCAGGAACGCCGGATCGATTGCGTGGCGCATGTTGGTAGTAAGGATCGCCAGGCCTCGATACGCCTCCATGCGTTGGAGAAGGTAGCTGACCTCCAGGTTGGCATAGCGGTCGTGGCTGTCCTTGACCTCGGAACGCTTGCCGAACAGCGCATCTGCCTCGTCGAACAGCAGGATCGCACCGCTGTCCTCGGCGGCGTCGAACACGCGGCGGAGGTTCTTCTCAGTCTCGCCGATATACTTGCTCACCAACCCGGCGAGATCGATCTGGAAGAGGTCGAGGTCGAGCGTATGGGCCAGTACTTCGGCGGCCATCGTCTTACCGGTGCCGCTGGCACCCGAGAACAGCGCGGTGACACCGAGGCCGCGTGAATAGCGTGCAGCGAACCCCCAGCGTTCCAGGACCGTGATGCGATTGCGCACGTGCATGGCGATCTGCCGCAGGGTACGCGTCTGCGCCTCGGGCAGCACGAGGCTGTCCCAATCCGCCTTCGGCTCAATACGGCGCGCCAGCTGCTCGAGCGAACGGCGCGCATGCGCGCGACCAATCCGCCAGGCGGCCCGGCCAAGGCCGTCATCGTCCGTCTCCGCGTCCTGCAGGGCGAGCGACGCGGAGACAGAGTAGATCGCCGACGTGTCCAAGTTGAACTGGTCGGCGACCGCGTCGAGCGCGCCATTAATGCGCGCGGCCAGCGGACCGATGCTATCGGCCCAGATCGCGCGCCGCTCGGCCGCCGAGGGCGATGGCACGGCGACACGCACGGCAGCGAGCCCTGCCGGCACCACGTTTTCATCCGACTCGACGAGTACCGGCACGTCGATCTGCGCCAGCAGGCCGAGCAGTGGGCGCGTCTCAGCCGCGTCGGCGAGTTGCACGCAGAGCCCGGCCTCAACAAGGCGCGCCTCCCGGCTCCACTGCCGTGCCAGCGCCGTGCGCTCGAATGTCGCAACGGGGATATCGGCGGCTTGCAGCACGTACGGCCGCAACCCGTTGCGGCGCAGCGCCTCGGCCGCAGCCACCGCGCGGTCGCCGGCACTCCGGCCCGTGAGCAGCACGCGGCTACCGGGTGCTGCGAGCGCGCGCGCAGCGAACGCTGCTGCATCCGCGATCCAGCTGGGCGGTGACTGCCAATACGCTGGCGGCATCGCCGCGATCAGGCCATCCAGCCGCTCATCACTGCTCTCGACGCCGGCCAGGAGATGCAGGATTCGCTCGTCGATACGCAACGGCGCGCTCGCCAGTGTGTCGCCCGGCAGCATCTCGACAAGCCGCCAGTGGCGCAGCGGCCGGTTGCGCGACAGCGCGCTCCAATGCGCGTCCGGCAGCGCGGCGAGCGCGAGCCCAAACGTGGCGTAGCACTTGCGCGGATCGCCTTGTGCAATGGCGCAGGCCTCAGCGAAGCGGCCGTCCAGTTCGACCCCCGCGCAGAGCAGCAGCACCGCGCTCTCGAACGGACTGAGGCCGAAGATCGCGGGGAGCCGGTCGATCGCCGACGGCGGGTCGAGCAGCGGCGCGAACTGCGTCCCGGGATCGATTGACTCGGGTTCCCCGATATGGCGGCGAAGCGCTGCGAAGACCGGAGACAGCGCCGCCAGGAGCGCCGCCTGGTTGGCTGTCTGCCATGATGCGGCGTCCGTGCTCATGGGTTTACCACAATGAGTGGCAGGTATGGCGGCGCGGGCGGCGGTGCTGGGTTGGGCTGGATCCGGCTCTCTGCGCCGTCGATGCGCACCCGCAGCACCGCACCGGGCGCGGCGACCGGCGTGAAGCCGGTCGATGGGATTGGGAAAGCGAGCGTGGCAGACGTGGCGGGTGCCGATCCCGGGCGCGCCCCAATTTCGATCGACTGGCTGCCGATCAGCACCGCGGCGCGCTGCTGCCGCGCGACAGGTGGGTTAACCGTCAGCGTGAGCGTCGTACCGACCTGGGTGGTTGCCGGCGGCGTCACCAGGGTCGGCAACAGCATGAAACTCGCGAGGTTCGACTGGATCCCCGGGTGCGGGTCGCCCGGCGAGCCGAAGATCACGCGGCGGATGATCTGCACACCGCGCATGCCGGCGAGCAACGTCGGCGCGATGGTGACGCGCACCGCGGCATCCTGCACGGTGTCGGGCGCAACCGACGTGCCGTCGTCGAAGGTGACGACCGTGTCGGACGCGTTGTCGCCCAGGAAATGATGGCCAGTGATGACCAGCTGCTCTCCCGTCGCGACCAGGCCGGGCGAGATGTTTTCGATCACCGGGCGATCCAATGCCTGCACGAGGATGTTGCGTGTCTGCACCCTAAGATTGGCGCGCATCGGGCGTGGCCGCTGGATCAGGACTACAGTGGCGAGATAGGCCGCTGTCGCGCGATAATGCGCATTGAATGCAGGCCAGAGCCGGTAAACTTCCTCGGTGGTCAGCGCTTGTGGCGAGAGCTTGATCAGCTCCGCTTGGTCGGCGAGCGTGGAGAGGCCGACTTGCTGATCCTCGGCGGTCGCGCCGGCGGCGGTGGCGATGGCGGAGAGCGCCGACTGAACGAGGTCCCTTGTCAGCACCGGCTGCTCGTGCATGATCTGCATCGCCCAGCCGAGCAGGATCTCACCGTCTAACTCGTTCGGACCGTAAGCGGAGAGCAGGAAATGCAGGTCGATGGCGAGCGGCGGCGAACTGACCCGGTTACCGCTTGAGTCGAGTTCAGGCAGACCGATATCGCGCCAGCCAATATTGAAACTGACGTGATACATGAAGATGTTGACCTGCGGGATCTCGGTGGCGCCGACCACGATGCGATCCGGCGGCAGGGCACTGATCGTCGGCGTTGCACCGACCGCGGTGTCGACGCCGCTGCCCGTGATTGCCTCGCGCAGCATCCACCGCAACACCGCCGTGACGCCCCCGACCGCCAGGAAGTCGCTCATTTCCGCTGCGCCAGATAGTCGGCGAGCGACAGCGGCGGACGCTGCGCCAAGGCGGCGCGGACCGGAGCTGCTCGTGCGGGCGCGGCATGCACCTCCAACCGGCCGATGCTGATCTGCACGTTAGGCGCGCGCTCCGATGCAGGCGAGCCTGCCGCATACGACGGAGGCGTGCGGGCGGAGCGCGGGATTTCGGTGGGGGGTGGCACGAACGCAGCGGCGACCGGCTGCGGACGGATGGGTGCCGGCGGGAGGGATTCGGGCTCGAAGTGCTCACCAGGCGCCATCGGGCGCGGGCGCGAGGCCGCGATGCGGGCGATGAGTTCCGGTGTCTCTGCCTGTGCGAGCGGCACGGCGGCCGTGACGGGGTGATCTGGAACGGCGAGCGGCGAAGCCGGCGCCCGCTCGGGCGAGATCGCAGCCAACGCTTCGATGGCGAACGGTGTGGCCGAAGAAAGGGATGCCGCGCGAACCGGCGCGGTATCAGCCTGGAACAGGGACGATACAGAGACGGCCGACCCGGTTTCTGCCTCCGTCTCGTCCCGGAACGCGGGCGCGCGCTCGGCTTCAGGAGTGGGCGGCGTTTCAGGACCGGTCGAGGGTTGAGGAGCGTGCCGCGCTCGCGGAGCGGGCGGCGTTCCGCGGGCCGACGGCGCCGGTGCGGGCTCGCTCCACCCGGTTTCCGTCGCCAAAGGGCGCGTCGTCGCGGGAGCTGGCCCGGCCGACGCGAAGCGAGAGGGCAGCAGTGGCTCCGCAACGGGCAACTGCCCTTGCGCGCGCAGCACCAGCCTCGCCAGACTGCCCCTCATCCGCGCACGCGGTCGAGATAGGCCTGCCTGCGCCCGACACTCATCGCCAGGATCGCGCTCTCGGACCAGCCATAGGCCCAGGCCAGTTCGTGCACCTCGTCGAGAAGGCGCTGCGCGCCGTGACGGATCTCGGCCCACAGGAAGCTGGCGATGTCGAGCTGTACCGCCTGACTTGCGCCACAAGCAGGACAGCCAAGCGCCAGCGAAACCTCCGCCGCCTCGTGCATCTCGTCGAGCCGATCAAACGCGGCGTCACGCAGCGATTCCGGCAGTGGGACAATCCGCCCGCCATCTATCACCTCGGCGCAGCGCGCGAGCAGCAGGAAGCGCGCCGTCTCAGGATCCGGCGAGGCGGCGGCGTCAGTCATGTCTCGCGTATTCGCCAGACGCAGCCGTAGCGTGAAGCCGTCCTGTGCCACGATGCAGTCCGCGTCCGCCGCCTGCAGGTTCAACGCAACTTGTTGCGCCGGCAACATGAACTCCAGCCGCTCGCCGCAGGACTCGCACGTCGCGACAGCCGAAAATATGGGCCCGAAGTTTCGCGCGTGGAGCGCGACGAGGGCGTGATCGCGCAGCGTCAGCGGCAGCGCCGCGGCGTCTTCCTCGCCGAGCGCGGGACAGCCGGCGCGCAGCAGGGTCAGCGCCCGCGTCGACGGCGGTTCGGCGGTGCCGTGCTCCCAGGCCGCGAGCAGCGCCACGCCGGACAGCGGCTGCTCGCTTGCGGCTCGGTCGCCAACGTTTTGGAAACCTTGTTGCTGCATGGCGAAATCGGGCCTGCCTTTGCGCCTCCGCGGCTAGGATGGCGGGGTGAGCGTCGGCTCGGTGGGCTCCGTCACGGCGAAGTCGCGCTGCCAGCCCTCGTTCTCGAGCTTGATGTGCTGAATCGCGACGGCATTGGCATTCGCGTCGAGATCCGGTAGCGCCTGGTATTCGGAGACCCAGCAGCGAAAGATTTGGTAGGAGATCGCGAGCTGACCGGCCTCGTTGTAGAAATCGAGGATGATGTCCTTGCGAAAATCCGCGAGCGACACCTCGCTGCCCAGCGCCGCCTGCAGCTGCCACACCTTACTGGCCCATGTCTCGAATTCGAGATCGTGCGTCACGCCGCGCTCCAGCGTGATCGCATCGTACTCGGTACGGCCGGGCGATTTGCGGCTGGTGCTGGGATCACCGCCCTCGCGATGCTTGACTATCTCGGTGGTGCGCTTCAGCGGCGAGACCTTGCTGATCCCGGCGACATAGCGCCCGTCCCAACGCAGCCGGAATTTGAAGTTCTTGTAGGGGTCGAAGCGCTGAGGATTGACAACGAATTCCGCCATGAGCGTGTCCTTCGATCGGCGATTGCGCCCGCTCGCGTCAGGTCTGCAGCTGACCCGCGAGCTGCTGGATTTGGATCACGACGAACTCCGCCGGCTTGAGCGGCGCGAACCCCACCAGGACGTTGACCACACCGGCGTCGATGTCGTTCTGCGTGGTGGTGTCCTGGTCGCACTTCACCAGATAGGCGGTGCTCGGCGAGCTGCCCTGGAAGGCGCCCTGTTGGAAAAGGTTGTGCATAAACGCACCGATATTGAGTCGGAGCTGCGCCCAGAGCGGCTCGTCGTTCGGCTCGAACACCGCCCATTTGGTGCCACGGTACAGGCTCTCCTCGATGTAGAGGGCGAGCCGGCGCACGGGCACGTATTTCCACTGGCTGGCCTCGGCGTCCGATCCCACCAGGGTGCGCGCGCCCCACGCCACCGCGCCGTAGATCGGGAAAATGCGGAAGCAGTTCAGGCCGAGGGGGTTGAGTACCCCGTTCTCGGGGTCGCTCAGCTTGTACACCGCGGCCTGCACGCCGGTCAGCGTCGCCTCGGTCCCCGCCGGAGCCTTCCACACGCCGCGCGTGCCGTCGATCCGCGCGTACAGTCCTGCGACCACGCCCGAAGGCGAGAAGGTGCGGAGCTGGTAGTTGTTCGCTGGATCCGGCAGACGCAGGCGCGGG
Source organism: Allostellaceae bacterium (assembly GCA_035272665.1). GTDB lineage: Bacteria > Pseudomonadota > Alphaproteobacteria > ATCC43930 > CGMCC-115725 > AP-15. Next base: position 2,395 of record DATEQL010000957.1, on the reverse strand, counting down.
AAATACGCCGCGCCATTAGGGCTGTGCACCGCAAGTTGGACTGTCTTCCAGTCCACGGCCGATGTAACGTCGCGCACCGGGGGTGGCGCATCGACGAGCAGCATCGCATACGACTGCTCGCAGAGCGTGATGGCGGCGCCGTAGATGCTGTTCGGATCGACGTTCGGATCGAGCGAATTCGGATCGCCGGCGGCAGCGCGGGTCGCGTCGGGAATGCTGAGCAGGTTGAACTGATCGACCTTGAGCAACGCGTATATTCCGGTGAATGCGAGCTGGTCGCCGACGAGCTGTGTGGTGCCGGGCAGCCCGCTGCCGTCGGTACCGACGCCCGATGCGGTCTGCGAGCCGAACGTGTTGGTTGTACCCATCGTGTAGTGCGCGACGTTTGTTGAGGTCAACGCCGCCGGGGCAAAGCCGAGCGTCGTCGACGCGTCGCTGAACAGACTGGCAACCGAGGGCGCCGCGATCGCAATCTCGGCATCGTTGTTGCCGACCTGGCCGCTGGCGCCGGGAAAGGTGCCGTCGACGCGAATTGCCTGGTTGGTGCCGCCGGGCGGGGTGACCGCGCTGCAGCTTACCGAGGCGCTCGGCCAATTGACTGCCAGGGTCGCGTTGATTGTCTGCTCGAGCCGCGAGGCCAGTCCGGCGACGGTCTGTGGGATGGAGCCATTGCGGGCGAAAACCTTGATGTCGAGCGGCAGAGGCGAGAGCGGCGGCGGGGGCTGTGAGGTCGTCAGAGAGATCCCGAAATCGGCGGTTGACAGCACCGTCGTCGCGGTGTTGCTGCCGCCGATCGCCGTATTCACGCCGGCGAGGACGGCCGTGTTGTTCACGGTTGTCAGCGGGAGAGCTGCGCCGATCAAACCAGTCTGCACTGGCGGATTGGCCGGCGGATTGCCGCCTGGCCAGGGCGCGACGAGCGCCACGTTGGCCAGCTGTGAGCCGGTATCAGGGTCGTTTACCACCGGGAGCACGTAGCTGCTCTTGTTGAGGTTGAGCGAGACCGACGGAAAGGGCTCGACCGTGCCGTCCTCGAGATTGGCAATCGTGAGGTTGAAGGCAGTCACCTCCCCCGTCGCGGCGGTCTGATCAACTCCGTTATAGTCGATGTCGATCAGCAAGTTGCCGTTCGCCCAGGCGCCGCTGCTAAGCGCGGTAAAAATCAGGTTGGCGAACGTCACTGTGGCGCCGATCGCGCCCGTGTGCGGCACGCGTACCACATAGGCCTGGGCGCCCCCATTGGCGAAGAATTGCTGCACCGCGTAGGACACCTCGCTCTGCGAGTCGATGCCGCCGAACTGGCGCTCGTAGTCGGAGAAGCTCAGGATCTGCTCGGCACGGTTGTCGATGCCGCGCGAGGTATAACCAACGAAGGCGGTGATCGACGTCGCGACCCCAGCGATAGTATGGACGGGGCTCGGCAGCTCTTCGACGTAGACCCCGGGATAGGTGAGCGCAGTCGCCATGACCGTTCCTTTCGAGGCCGTAGCCGATTGATAGCTCTGAGTTACAGCTCGTCTGCATGCCGCGACGTCGCGACACCCGACGGTGCCTCGCGATCCGCGCCGTGCAGCCGATCATCGAGTTGCCGACGTCCCTCGTATAACTGTCGGCCAATGGCTAACCGTCGAAGCCAATTCGTTTCGCAGAGTGCGAAATGTTCCGATCTCATGACCCCGCCGCCCGCCGGATAGGGGTAGATGGCGAGCGCAACGCGGACAGCAGCACCTCGGCAGAAACTTCCGCGAAGCGAAACGAGTACGGACGCAGCTGATGCAAGAAACCGCTGCCAGTTGAGTCGATCGCCACCACTTTGAGCGTGGAAAAGGTGTGGAGAAGCGGGAGGAAAGTCGCTGCGGCGCTGGGGCGGCTGGTCTGGACGATCACCGCGTCGGCGCCAGTGAAGCAAATTTGGGAAGCAAGGTTATCGGTGTCGGCGACGTGGCCCGCTACGACAATGTCGGGCGCCCGAGCGAGCGCAGCCGTAACGATGTTGGAGAGCATGTTCGACATTCCGGCCAGCAAGATGCGCACGCGATGTAAAGTCCCCAATCTTGCCGCCTCATTATGGCTCGGACGCTGCCAGCGCGAAAATGAGCCATTCGCTCCGGTTGATGGTCCAGAAGATGATCCGGATCATGGATGGTGCGTCGGCGAACCTTCAGGCGCCCCGACGGACGCGTGGCCTCGGCCAGAGCAGCCCGTCAATGGACCATTGGATCTAGATTAGGGTCCTGTCGCGGAAGTTTCTGCGGGGCCTTGTCAGGATAACCTGATGGCCGGGGAGAGACGTCGCGGGTAGGCTGGCGCGATGGCAGAAATTTCATACCGCCGCCACCGCTTTCCGCCGATTGTCATCCAGCATGCGGTGTGGCTCTAACTGCGCTTCACGCTT
>DATEQL010000956.1:0-2089 GCA_035272665.1 Allostellaceae bacterium | reverse complement strand
CCGGATTGCCGTCGCCGTCGAACACCCTGCCGGTCAGCGTGACCTCTTGGCCAGCAGCGCCGAACCGCGTCAAATCGGCCCATTCCGGGTGCTCGATCAGGTGCCAGAAGGGTCCGATCGTCTGGCTGCTGGTGGCGCTCGGCATGGCTCATCCCTCCGTCGGCGTCGCCGCGCGGCCGCGGAGCACGACGTCCCAGCGATAGCCGAGAGCCCATTCGGGCTCGGTGACCGTCATGTCGAGCCGGCAGACGAGGCGGTTGCGCGCCCTCTCGTCGGCGACCGACAGGAAGATCGGGTCGAACTCGAGCAGCGGGTCGCCCGGAAAATACATTTGCGTGACCAGCCGCTGGGCAAAGCCGGAGCCGAAGAACGAGAAGTGGATGTGATTGGGACGCCAGGCATTGTCGTGATTGCGCCAGGGGTAGGCGCCGGGCTTGATCGAGGTAAACCGGTACCAGCCCTCCGCGTCGGTGTAGACCCGGCCCTCCCCGCGAAAATTCGGATCCGTCGGTGCGTCGTGCTGGTCCGCCGGATGCTGATAGCGACCCGACGCGTTGGCCTGCCAGATTTCGACAATCGTGTGCGGGATCGGCCGACCGTCCTCGTCGGTGATCCTGCCGTGCACGATGATGCGCTCGCCCAGTGCCGCTTTTCCGGCAACCATGGAAAGGTCGGGGATCGGCGGGAACTGAGCGGCGGTGAAGCGCGGGCCGGAAATTTCGGTGATGGTCTGCGGCAGCCGTACCAGCCCCTGCTGCGGATGCCGCTTGTGGGTGCTGCCATAGGCCGGCGCATCATAGGGCGGCTGGGTGCCCCCTGCATATGGCCGGAACGGCGCCGGATCACGGGCGCTCTCCATCTCCTTGTGCTCCTACTTCGGTGGGCCGATATCGCTCGCTTCGCCCCCACCCATTCCCTCCCCCGCTTGCGGGGGAGGGAATGGGTGGGGGCCGGGCTTCCTTCTTCCTCTCAGCGCGTCGAGCGCGTCGGGGGTGTCGATATCGACGAGAACGGCGTCGTCGTCCATTTCGACCTCGGCGACGAGCTCGGCGTGCTCAACGATCAAGTGCTTGGCTCCGACATCGCCGGCAATCTCGGCCATCTCGGGAAAAAACCGCTTCGACCACAAGACCGGGTTGCCGCGCTTGCTGCGGCGGGTCGGGACGATGATCGCCCGGCCTTCGAGCGGGTTGAACGCCGCGATCAGGCGGTCGAGATGCCGGCCGGAAATCAGCGGCATGTCGCCGAGGCAGACCATCACGCCGTCGAGGTCGGGCGGCAGCGCGGAAATGCCCCGTCTCAGCGAGGTCGAGAGCCCAGACGCAAATTCGGGATTGCGTACCCGTTCGACCGGCAACTTGCCGAGTGCCGCCTCGACCATGTCCGCCTGGTTGCCGAGCACGGCGATGATCGGGCGTGCTCGCGAGGCGAGCAGCCTTCTGGCGACGTGCGCAACCATCGGACTACCATCGATTTCGGCGAGCAATTTGTTCGGGCCGCCCATCCGTCGCGATTGCCCGGCCGCCAGCAGCAGGGCGCCGATCCGCGGGCCTTGCGGTTTCGCCTCGGACTTGGCCGTCGGCGCAGGTTGTGCCTCGGCACGCGGCAGCGGCCGCGACGGGATTTCGGCGAGAAGACCGCCGCTGCCCATGCGCATGATCTCGCCCGGCCCGACCGCCAGTCCGGCGACGAGCCGCTCGAGCACCCAGTCAAAGCCGTTGACCTTGGGCGAGCGCGCACAGCCCGGAAGGCCGAGCACCGGGCACGCCCCGACACGGCCGAGGAGGAGGAGATTACCGGGATCTACCGGCATTCCAAAATGGTCGATCACACCGCCCGCGACGACGATCGCCGCGGGGATCACATCACGCCGATCGAGAATCGCCGACGCGCCGTGGATCAGCAGGATGTCGATCCCGTGACCGATCGCGTCGCGGATCAGCGGAGCGAGTTCGCTGCTCGCATGTCCGCAGCGTTCCTCGAGCACCAGCCGGCTGCCAACCGCTCTCAGCCTCCCCACGGTGACTTCCCGGGTCTTGTCGAGGATGCTCTCCTTCAATCCGGGGAGCCGGGTCTGGATGAGCCCGAC
>DATEQL010000955.1:0-3548 GCA_035272665.1 Allostellaceae bacterium | reverse complement strand
AAAGGTGAGCGGCGCGAAGCTTTCCAGGAACCTGTTGTGGCGGTCGAGCGCCCAGGCGAGTTCGAAGAAGTTGCGGTCGTTGAGCGCGCTCCAGATCGCCTTCCACAGCTCGTATTGCGTGATCGCGTCGAGGCCGCTCTTTCTCACGATCGCTGCATAGTCGCCATGGATGACCTCGCCGAAGATATAAGCATCCGGATGGACGGCTCGCACGCGGGGGAGGACGGTAGACCAGAACCGCGGAGGCACCGCGTAGGCGGCATCGAGCCGCCAGCCATCGGCACCGCGGCTGAGCCAATGGCTCATCACCTGGGTGACGTAGTCGGCGACGGCGGGCTCGTCGTGGTTCAGTGCCACGAGTTGGCGGTGACCCTCGAAGGCGACATAGTCCGGTTCGCTTTCCGCCTGAGAGCCGAGCTGCCAGGACAGCCGGAACCAGGAGCCTCGCGGCGCCAGCGGTCCCCGGGCGAGGACTTGCTGAAAGGCCGGGAAGGCGTGCCCGACATGGTTGAACACCCCGTCGAGCAACACCCTGAGGCCGCGGGCGTGCGCGGCGTGGAGCAGAGCGTCAAAATCGCTTTCGTCGCCCAGCCGCGGATCGATGCGGAAATGGTCGATGGTGTCGTAGCCATGGGTGGAGGACGCGAAAACGGGACCGAGTGCCAGCCCCGAGACGCCGAGCTCCACGGCATAATCCAGCCATGCCCGCAGCCGGTCCAGGCGATGCACGACGCCTGGCTCGCTGCGGGCTTTCGGTTCGGCCCCGACGAAGCCGAGCGGGTAGACCTGCCACCACACCGCATGCCTGATCCAATCCGGCACATCGCCCTCCTGAGGGACCGAAGGTGCCCCCACCCTCGCTTAGCCGATATTCCTTTGAAGCCCGGGCATCTGGTCATCCGATCAGACGCGGCACCCCGGAAGGCGGCCTCCTGGCCGACATCGTATCAAGTGCGATGATCACCCGGCGCCGCGAGCTCGGCTCATCCACCCGCCCGGAAGACGTGACCCAGCGTCCGCATCGCCGTTCCCCGAGCCTAGAGCCGACGGCACGCGCCGCGGTGCAGCCGGCTTCGATCGAGATGTCGCCAGGGACTGCCGTCGCCTTGGTGCCGGTTTCCTTGCGGATTTCTTCCGCAGTCTGCTCGAGCCGCGTCTCTTGTCGATCGTCTCGACCAAGCCACCCTGGCGAAAGCCTTCCGTGGGGAACTTGTCCCACAGGATCGAGCCGGTGAACGAGCATCGATAATGATCGATGGGATGGAACCGCGCCGCAAGCGGGCAAGGGGCTAATTCGTCTTTCGGCCCCCGGCTCACGTCAGGCCGAGGCAGCCGCGCAAGGGCAGCATCCGGCTCGATCTGATAGCGGAACCTCCGTATCGTGCTTGAGTCTTCCTCCTGCTTCTGCCGCCTCGCTGTCACGCCACCGATAGGTGAACCGCTTGCCGGTCGGCCCCGCCCAGCTTTATCCGCCTCGGGAACTGTCCCAACTTGGTCCAGTTTGTCACCGGCTTGATCGTTGGGAGCGGCGGCACTAACGCCGCCTTCGCGACCGCGTCCGCCACGAGCGGGGGCCGTGCCGCTTGCGCACACACGCCCCGTGGGATGGCCAATATCGGTCACAGCGAATGAGCCGACCCAGGCAACGGGCCAGGTGAGTTTCCGGATCGATCAACCGCGTTCGAGCCTATCCTGGCGTCATTGCCATTGACGTAAGCGTATGAATCGCGTCCTGGAAACCGATCACGGCGTGCCCGGTCGCGGAAATGACCGCTGCCTCGGGGCCTGCGATTCCGCGGCTTGCGCCGATCGGAAAGCCGCCGCAAGATCGTTTTGCGCTCGATCAGGGGAAGGGCATATGAAACACATCGATCCGCGTGTTGCAGGCGCTGTGGCGGTGATGGTCTCGCTGGGCGCTTGCGTCACGGCGCCCACGGTCGCGACGATTCCGGTCGGCCCCGGGCCGAACAAGTCGTTCGAGGCTTTTGCGGCCGATCAGAACCTCTGCCAGCAATATGCCACGGCGCAGACGGCACCCCAGGCGGCAGCCGCCACCAATCAGGCCGTGGGGACCGCCCTTGTCACCACGGCCCTCGGAGCGGGCCTCGGCGCCGCCATCGGCGGCGGCGGCTGGCACGGCAATGCCGGCCGCGGCGCCGGGATCGGTGCCGCCGGTGGTGCTGTCGCCGGCACGGCGCTGGGTGCCGGCCAGGCGGGCTTTGCGCAGATGTCGCTGCAGCAGCAATTCGACGTCATGTACGGGCAATGCATGTACGCCCACGGCAACCAGGTGCCGGGGTTCTCGGCGTCGGGCCCGCCGCCTTATTCGGGCGCGCCAGGTCGGTCGCCCTCTGGGCCGCCTTCCTATCCGGGCGGGCCGGGTCCGTCGCCCTATGGCCCGTCGCCCTACTCGGGCGGGCCGGGTCCGTCGCCTTATGGCTCGTCGCCCTACTCGGGCGGGCCGGGTCCGTCCCCTTATGGCTCGCCGCCCTACGCGGGCGGGCCGGGAACGTCGCCTTATGGCCCGTCGCCCTACGGTCCGCCGCCTTACTGATCTCTGGAGCCGCGTGTCCAAGATTACTGAGGTGATCCCGGGGCCAGCTTTCTGTTGTCGGTCAGGTAGATCTGCTTCAACCCGCGGCGGGTCGCCAGCGCACGGCCCCAGACGATCGCCTGCTCCTCGGTATCGAAGAGGCGCACCATCGGGTCCATCTTCGCTGTTGCCCCGGGCTCATCCCATTCTTCGATGAGGCTGGCGAGCACCCCGACGGGCGCCGGATCGAGGATGAGGGTCAGCTTCATTTCGGGTAGGGTGCGGGATCGTTTTTGAGAACGGAGGACGACATGTTGGATTTGCGCATTCGCGGACGCAAGGCTCTGGTTTGTGCGGCGAGCAAGGGGTTGGGCAGGGCCTGCGCAACGGCGTTGGGGCGGGCTGGGGTCGAGTTGACGATCACGGCGCGCACGGCCGAGGTACTCGAGCAAACCGCCGATGAAATTCGCCGCGCCACCGGTGCCAAGGTAACCGCCGTGGCTGGCGACATCACGACCGAAGCCGGGCGAGCGGCAGCACTCGCCGCCTGTCCCGAGCCGGATATCCTCGTCAACAACGCCGGCGGACCGCCGCATGGGGACTTCCGCGAATGGACCATCGAGGACTGGCAAAAGGCGGTCAACGCCAACATGCTGACGCCGATCATGTTGATCAAGGCGACGGTGGACGGCATGTGCGAGCGCAAATTCGGCCGCATCGTCAACATCACCTCTGGCTCGGTGAAGTCGCCGATCGCCAATCTCGGCATGAGCAACGGCGCACGCGCCGGCCTTACTGCCTTCTGCGCCGGCATTGCGCGACAGGTTGCCAAGTATAATGTGACCATTAACGGCCTGTTGCCGGGCCCGTTTCTGACCGACCGGCTGCGTTCGGGCATCGAGTACGAGGCACGGCGACAAAACGTCTCCTTCGAGGAGATGCTCGCCAAGCGCGGCCAGTCCAACCCGACCGGCCGGGTCGGCGACCCCGCGGAATTCGGCGACGCCTGCGCTTT
>DATEQL010000954.1:0-3145 GCA_035272665.1 Allostellaceae bacterium | reverse complement strand
GGATTCCAAGGATTGGCCCAGAACCCCTTGAACCAGCGGCCTACAATGGCTTTGTTCTCGATTTCGCGCGACATGTCTTCGACCCTCTTATGCTGTGAATGCCTGTCGGCGAGCGGATCACTACCTCGGGGTCGCAGCAGGATATATCCGCATCTTGCGTTTTGATTCCTCGGGATTGACCGATTAACTCAAGAGGCAACCGTCGTCGAGCCGCTTCGGGTGCCGCAAGTCGAGTTCCGGACAGCCGCATTGGGTCGAACCCAGCGGCTTCATTGCTGTCGTGCCAACGGTCCGCCGTCGACGCGAATTACGGAGTTTCGGGCGTTGGAGCGAACCGCCGGGGCCGGTGGAGAGCGGTCGTCCGACCAGCGGTTAGGTCGTCGTTGAACCCACAATCGAGGTGTATCCTGGCAAAGTGGATCTTGCCTGGCGAGCCGGAGGCAATTTGCAGACCAAACATAAGCGGATGTCGTCGCGGATAAATGATCGCCATGGAGTGGTCGGGATTGCCGCTGCGCTGATCCTGGCCCTGGGGCTCGGGATTGCACACGCCGCCGAGGCGCCGGCGCGGTATCAGGGCGTGTTGGGCTTCGCCCCCTACCCGATCAACGTGCCGCGCGACTGGAATGGCGGCCTTGTCATGTTCGCGCATGGCTATGAGGGCGAAGGATCCGGCGCCGGCACCGTGCGAAGTTCGCCGCTGGACGGGTACCTGACACAGCATGGCTATGCTTGGGCGGCGTCGGGCTATCGCGCCTGGGGATATCGTCCCGACTGGTTCCTCCTCGACCTGCTGACCTTGCGTGCACATTTCATCAACCGGTTCGGCCAGCCGCGTTGGACAATCATCCACGGCCAATCGATGGGCGGGCACATCGCCATCGCCTCGCTCGAATTGTACCCCGATGTGTACCAGGGCGCCCTGATCGAGTGTGGCGTAATCGACGGCGTCGGGCTCGCTGACTGGCTCCATGCTTATACCGCGGCCGCGGTATATTTCTCCGGGCTGCCGCTGCTCGATACGCCCCGCCCTGAGTTCAGTAGATTGGCAACGGTGACATGGCCCGACCTGATGGGCACCCCGGGCTATTACACCGAGCGCGGCCGGCGCTTCGACAGCGTCGTCAAGTACCTGTCCGGCGGTGATGTGCCGCTTCGCCTCGAAGGGCTGTTGCAGCGCTATGTGCAGAACCTCAACCCGCGCGATCCCGGGCCGGGCCGCGCCCGGGAATTCGCGCGTCACTCCGACACACGACACATCACCTACGATATCGACCCGGGGCTGGGCGTCGAAGCGGTGACGCTCAATCGCGAGATCCCGCGCGTGGTGCCGGAACCCGGTGCCCGGTCATACGACGCAAATCCCGTTTTCACCGAGCTCACCGGCAAGATCCGGGTGCCGGTGATGTCGCTCCACGAAACCGCAGATTTCCGCGTGCCGTTCCGGCTCGAGCAGGACTACCGCCGGCGCACCGAGAAGGCCGGCACCTCGCACCTCCTGGTCCAGCGTGCGGTGCGCTCGCCCGGACATTGCGGCATAGAGAATGAGGTGCGCGAGCCTGCCTTCGACGATCTGGTCGCGTGGATCGAAAAGGGGACCGTGCCCGCGGGCGATGACGTGCTGGGCGATGTCGCGCAGCTGGGCCGCCGTTGGACCCCGCTAAGGGACCTGCGCGATCCGCTTGCCGGCTATAGGTCGGACCCCCCGCAATAAGGATAAGCCTCCCCGCCGTCGCGACGGGTCGGTGAGCCGCCGGCCCCGAACATATATCGTTCAATTCGGTTTTGCGCCGGGGCGGCCGCCGGCTTCAGCCAGCTCTACGTCACCGGCGCCGAGGCCGATCCCCGGGCGAAATATCTGTTCGTCCTCACCGTCGTCATTCTCTTAGCACTCGCCGCCAAGGGTCTGGTACGCGGCCGCATCGGACGCTCCTGGGTCCACGATATGGATATTGCGGCGGAGATCATCGGCATCCGCCCCTTGGCTGGATCAGCGCTGTGCGCCCTTCGAGACGCCGCCGGAGCCTGCCCCCGGCAAAGGCCGGGGGGCGGCTCCTCGGGGCGAGGTAACTTTCCTCATGCCATCGCGAGCTTGGCCTCATCCCGACGAGCGCCCGCAGGGCCGTCTCGAAGGACGCACAATGCTTCTGCAGCCGATATTTCTGCGCCTCCTCGATTCCTTCACCAGCTCACTGAGCTGAGAAACCTTGCAGCGGAACCGGCGCGAGCCTAGAAGACCCGAAATTAGCTCCACAAGGGAGGCGAAGATGAGGCTGTTCCGAACAGTGCTTGCGATTGCGGCGGTCGCGATCGCCGGGTCCGGTCTCGGGGCCGGCATGGCGGCGGCGCAGAACGAGCAGTTCATTCCGCGCCTCGTCTACCGCACCGGCCCCTATGCGCCGAACGGCATCCCGTTCGCCGACGGCTATGCCGATTATCTCGACATGATCGATGCACGCGACGGGGGCGTCGGCGGGGTCAAAATCACCTATGAGGAGTGCGAAACCGGCTACAACAACGACAAGGGTGTGGAGTGCTATGAGCGGCTCAAGAACCACCCACCGACTGGAGCAAGCCTGGTCGATCCGCTGTCGACCGGAATCACTTACGCGCTGATCGAGCGCGCTACCGCCGACAAGATCCCGGTCGTCTCGATGGGCTACGGCCGCGCCGACGCCAGTTACGGCGCGGTATTCCCCTATGTCTTCACCTTGCCCGCCACCTATTGGGCGCAAGCCGACGCGCTGATCAAGTATGTCGGGCAAGAGGAAGGCGGCCTCGACAAGCTCAAGGGCAAGAAGATCGCCCTCGTCTACATTGATATCGCCTACGGCAAGGAGCCGATCGCGACGCTCGAAAAGCTGTCGCAGAAATACGGCTACACCTTCCTTAAATACCCGGTGTCGGCGCCGGGCATCGAGCAATCGGCGACTTGGCTGCAGATCCGCCAGCAGCGGCCCGACTGGCTGTTCATGTGGGGCTGGGGGGTGATGAACTCGACCGCGATCAAGGGCGCGGCTTCGGTCGGATATCCGATGGACCACTTCATCGGCGTATGGTGGTCGGGCTCCGAGCCCGATGTCGTGCCGGCCGGCCAGGCGGCGGTCGGCTATGAATCGGGCACCTTCCACGGCGCCGGCCAGAA
>DATEQL010000953.1:0-7016 GCA_035272665.1 Allostellaceae bacterium | reverse complement strand
CTGCACGGCGGCTGGTTCCACCTGATCGGCAACATGCTGTTCCTGTGGATCTTCGGCAACAATATCGAGGACGTGCTCGGGCGTGGGCGCTATCTCTTTTTTTATCTTTGCTGCGGGATCGTGGCCGCGCTGACCCAGGCCTTCTCGAGCTACGGCGCACACGTGCCGATGGTCGGCGCGAGCGGCGCCATCGCAGGAGTGCTCGGTGCTTATCTGTTGCTTTACCCCAACGCCAATGTTCACGTCTTTGTCTGGATCGTGATCTTCTTTCGTATTGTCAATGTACCAGCCTGGATATTGCTCGGCCTTTGGTTCGCGATTCAGCTCGTAAGTGGGCTGGCTAGGGCGGCGGGAACGCCGGGGGTGGCGTTCTGGGCGCATGTCGGAGGCTTTGTCAGCGGTGTGATCCTCATCACGCTGTTGCGCCCGACTGGCGTGACGCTAGTGCAGCCGCCCCGCAGCCGCGTCTTCGCGACGGTGCCCCCCGGTGCCTTCACCGGGCGCCGAACTTTTCAGCGCGGCTCGGTTCCTTCGGCTGGTCGTTCGCGTCGGCGGGTGTCAGGCCCTTGGGAGTAAACCTGCTGCCTTCTATTGGGCTCTAACCTGACTCGGCCCCGCTGGCAATGCGACTTTCTGCAGCAAAACCAGCCATCTTTCGACCCGCTTTCCGGTTCTTCGCGAAATCGTATTCGCCATACCGCGAGCGGCTGTACAAGGCGATGCTAGACCGGTTGGGCCCGAGCGGAACCAACTCTACCGTGACGATGTCGGGGAAGCGAAATACCGGTGAGTGCTTGATGTAGATGTAGCGGCGGGGCCCGAAATCGGCGAGCACGCGGACGACGCGCGTTTCGCCCGAGATCACCTCTGTCCAATAGTCGCGCAACCGGTCCCACGCCATGTCGAAAACCGGGCTTGTGGCGGCTTCGGCGGCCGGACAATAATCGGACGGGCAGGCGAGAAAGCCGGCTTTCGGTAGCGGCGAGCGCAGCTCGGGGATGCTCACGGCCTCCTGCGGCAGAAGCCGATCCTCGGCCCCGCTGCCCATATAGATCCGCAACGCGAGCCCCGGCAGCAATATCGCGAGCCCGATTGCGAGCAATGCCGTCCTGATCGGGCGACCGACGCGCACTCTGCTCCCTCACGCCGAGCGGGCCTGGCTAGAGGCTCGAACTGCACTATGTCATAAGATCCCTCGTGTTGAAGGGGGAAACATGGACAAGCAAGGGCGACGGCAAGAGCCTCGTTCGGGGAGCGGAGCGGGGCAGGGGGCCGACGCCGCCATCTACGCGCCGGAAGGCCTCGCCGAGGGCATCTCCATACTCGCGGTCGAACCGGTTTTTGCGGGGATACTGGAACGGGCCGGACCGCCGCGATTTCGCCGCCGCCGTAAGGGGTTCGGCACGCTGTTGCACATCATTCTCGAGCAGCAGGTGTCGATCGACGCCGCTGCAGCGATGTACCGCAGGCTTCTCGGAGTTTGCCGCCCGCTGGCGCCGGAAACGTTTCTCGCCGTCGATGACGCCACCCTCCGCTCCTGCGGCTTCAGCCGCCAAAAGATGGGCTATGCCCGCGATCTCGCCGAAATGGTCGATAACGGCAAATTCGATTTCGTCCGGCTCGGCGCTGCCGAGGATCAAGCTGCCCTCGCCGAGCTGCTGTCCCTCAGGGGAATCGGGCGGTGGAGCGCCGAAATCTATCTGCTCTTCGCGCTCGGACGAGCCGACATCTGGCCCGCCGCCGATCTGGGTCTGCAGGTCGCGATCGGCGACCATCTGGGCTCCGGCTCGCGTCCGGACGAGGTCGGGATGCGCCGCCTCGGCGAAGCCTGGCGGCCCTGGCGCTCGGTCGCCGCTTGTCTTTTCTGGCAGTCCTACCTCCATGCTCGCGGGCGGACCGCACCCGGCCTGCCGCCCGAGCTCTATGCCTGAGGATCCCGATCGGTGCGCGGGCCGGTCGGCCCGAGCCGAGAGCGCTTGATTGCGCCGCGGGCGTTGGCATGATTCGAACCGTTCGCGCGAGCATCGAGAGGCAGGATCATGGCAACGAGCTTCCCGGATGGTTTTCTTTGGGGCGCCTCGACGGCGGCTTACCAGATCGAAGGCGCCGTCACGGAGGACGGGCGCGGGCCGTCGATCTGGGATACGTTCAGCCATCTTCCGGGCAGAATTCTCGGCGACGAGAACGGCGACATCGCTTGCGACCATTACCATCGCTGGCCGCAGGACGTGGCGCTGATGAGCGAGCTTGGTGTCAGCGCCTATCGCCTGTCGACCGCTTGGTCGCGCATCCTGCCTGAGGGAAGAGGCCAGCCCAACGGCAAAGGATTGGAATTTTACGATCGCCTCGTCGACGCCATCATGGCTACCGACATCGAGCCCTGGATCTGCCTCTACCACTGGGACCTGCCGCAGGCGCTCGAGGACCGCGGCGGCTGGCAGAACCGGGACGTTGCTTCCTGGTTCGCCGATTATGCGCATTTGACGGTGCGCCGGCTCGGCGATCGAGTGAAGCACTGGGCAACCTTCAACGAACCCAACGTCGCGAGCGTGAAGGGCTATTGCGACGGTGAACACGCCCCCGGAATTCATGGACGGATGACCGCCCTCAAGGCGATACACGTTATGAATCTGGCGCACGGACTGGGTGTCGAGGCGATGCGGTCGGACCGTGCCGATCTGCTGATCAGCAATATCTACAATTTCCACCCCCGAGAGCCGGCCAGCGAACGCGAGGAGGATGAGACTGCTGCTCTGATGCTCGACGCGCTCTGGAACCGCTCATTTCCCGATCCGCAGATCCACGGGCGCTATCCCGAGCCGCTCGCCCTGGAGATGGAACAACTCGTGCAATCGGGCGACCTCGATATCATCAAGAGGAAACCCGACTATTTCGCGATCAACCACTACACCCGATCGCGGGTCCGGCACGATCCCGACCACCCCTTTCACGTTGGCGTCGTGCCGCCGTCGCCGGGGACGCCGGTGACCGAGATGGGTTGGGAGATCGCGCCCGAGGCGTTCCGGTCAGTGATGATCGAGGCCAAGGAGCGCTACAGTGGCGATCTACCAATGTACATCCTTGAGAACGGGGCTGCGTTCCCCGACCGGGTCGAGGCGGACGATCGGATCCGTGATGGGCAGCGCATCGCCTATCTGCGCGACTATCTGGGCGCGGTGCTCGACGCGATTTCAGCCGGAGTACCCGTGCGCGGTTATTTCGTATGGTCGCTTCTCGACAATTTCGAGTGGACGCTCGGCTATAGCAGGCGGTTCGGTCTGGTTTACGTTGATTACCGCACGCTCGATCGGCGCCGAAAGGACTCGTTCCATTTCTTTGCCGACCTGGCCAGAGGCGCGGCGCTCGAGAGGGAATAGCAGCGACCGCAGCCGGCTGGACTGCACTCGGCCGCTGCGATGATTTTCCTCAGCACCTGGCGTCCCCGGCGTGACTCGAACACGCGACCCACAGTTTAGGAATTTGAAAGCCCAGGCTTGGGGCGATTTTCTAAAAGTTTCCACAGATCTTGTAAACGGTTCTTTTGCAGTCACTTTCAGTTGACCGAGTTTACCACTGGTTGCTAGAATTTGCGCGTTTGTGGTTGCTAGGTGGTTGCTAAACGGGTTGCTAGCAACCCAGCGGAGGCGCGCGCAAATGGGCGAGCGGAAGAGGATCGGCGTGCGAGAGGTTCGGGCGCTTGGACCCGGCGAGATCGCATGGGATGCGGCTGTCTTGGGCTTCGGCGCCCGGCGACAGACGGGGCCGGCAATAACCTATTTTGTCAAATACCGTACCGAGGATGGGCGACAACGGTGGCATGCCATAGGCCGTCACGGTTCACCGTGGACCCCGGAGGAAGCGCGTGAGGAAGCCCGGCGCATTCTCGGCGAGGTGGCCAAAGGTGATGACCCGGCGGCCGATCGCGCGGCGCGGCGGACGGCCCCGACCGTCACCGCGTTGGCGGAACGGTTCCTTGCTGAGCACGCGGAAGCAAAGCGCAAGGCGAGCACGGCGCGGGAGTACCGGCGGCTGATCGAGCATGTGGTAGTACCAGCAATCGGAAAGCGGCGCGTCGTGGATGTAACCCGACAAGATGTTGCGCGGTTCCACCACGATCATCGCGCAACCCCGACCGAGGCGAATCGGGCGCTTGCGGTAACATCGACACTATTCAATTTTGGCGAGCGCATCGGCTGGCGCCCAGACGGCAGCAATCCGTGCCGCCACGTCGAAAAATACCCGCAGCGTCGGCGCGAGCGGTTTCTCTCGCCCGAAGAGCTTGGACGTCTGGGTGAGACACTCGCCGGCTTTGAAGGCTCCCCCTACGTAGTCGCGGCGATAAAGCTTCTCGTCTTTACGGGCGCACGGCTCGGCGAAGTGCTGGGCCTGCGTTGGGAATGGATCGATTTCGACCGCGGCGAGGCGCGGCTCCCGGACAGCAAGACGGGCGCTAAGACGCTCCATCTGCCACCTCCAGCTCTCGCGGTGCTTGTCGGGCTGCCGCGGCTCGAAGGCAACCCGCATGTAATTGTGGGGGCTCGCAACGGCGCCGCGCTCGTTAATCTCGAAAAGCCGTGGCGGGCGATCCGCAAAGAAGCGGGGCTAGATGACCTGCGGCTGCACGACCTGCGCCACGCCTTCGCTAGCGTGGCCGCGTCGAGCGGTATGGGATTGCCAATCATTGGAAGATGCTCGGGCACACGCAGGCGGCAACAACAGCTCGGTACGCTCATCTCGCAAGCGATCCGGTGAAGGCCGCAGCCGCGACCGTCGCCAGCAAAATTGCAGCCGCGATGAAAGGAAGCGCCAGGGAGGAGGGCGAGATTGTCACCCTCCACCCCGAGCGTGCCTAGGACGCGGCACGTCCAACGAAGGCGGCGACGAGGCGGGGTCCCGCGATTTCAGCCCTGATCAGTCCGGGCGGAATGGCGGTTGTACCCCACCGGAAGGAAGGCGCGGTCAGGCCGTTTGAGGGAGTGAACCCAAAATAGTCGCACTTAACGGCGCGTTAGCTCCCGGCAGGTTTCATCACGGCGGGGGACCTTCTCCTAGGAAGCTCCCGCGTTTTCCGCGGAGTTCCCTGATACGACGGATTAGATCAGACATGGCTGTGGAATTTGAATGTATGCTCGACCGCCGGCAAGCGGCTGCCTTCTTGACCAACCGCGGCTATCGCACCGCGCCCGCGACGTTGGCTAAGCTCGCCTGTATCGGTGGCGGACCGACGTTCGAGAGTTTTGGCCGTAAGCCCCTTTACCGCGAGGCGGACTTGCTCGCCTGGGCGAAGGCGAGAATGACGGGACCTCGGCGATCGACTAGTGATCCGGGAGCCGGGCCATCCGGCGGAGAAGGGCTTAGCCATGACCGGACGTGACCCGGTCGAAGCGCACTCAACTACTGGAAACTAGCCCTCTGTCCGCGGTCGCTGCGTCCCCATCGTCTAGAGGCCTACGACATCGCCCTCTCACGGCGGCAACACCGGTTCGAATCCGGTAGGGACGCCACCCCGTAAAAAAACCATAGATAATCAAGGTTTTTTCGCGCCAATTGTCCAACCGGACGCCACGGCCGGCAAAGGTTGGACACTTTTGTTGGCGTCCTGTTCCGCCGTCAAATTGCTCTTTCGTGCCTCGAGCAGTGGCGCCGCCGCGGCTTCGAGCTTGGCGCGGTTGGCCTTCCGGGTATAGACCGCGGCCTGCTGCGGGTTGGTCCAGCCAAACAGCGCCATCAGCTGATGTTCAGTGGCACCGGCTTCGGCGCAACGCTGCGCCCCGAGCTTGCGCAGCCCATGCGCGCTGAGGTCCTCGAGCCCGGCCTCGCGGCACCGTTTCTTGAACCAATTGCCAAAGCCCTTGACCGAGTGCGGATGTCCGGACGCCGTCACCAGATAAACCAGGTGTCCGATCGGGGTGGCGTCGATACTGTGGCGCAGCGGCGGAAGAATCGGCAGTTCGTGCATCTTGACGACCCGCGAGCCTCCCTTGGTCTCGGTGAAGACGAGCTTGCCGTCGCGTTCCATTTGCGGGCCGAGCCGGACGACGTCGCTGCGGCGCACTCCGGTATAGAGCAACAGATCGAAGGCCATCCGTGCCTTGGTGCCGATCGGATGGCGCGCCTCATAGCGCGCCGCATCGACCTCGGACCATGCCTGGATGCCGTCGGGATTGGCGCTGCGCAACCGCGCCACATCGCGCGCCGGGTTCTTTTCGGCATAGCCATATTCGGGCGCGATCGCCCAGGTGAAGAGCTGTCGCAGCGTCTTGACGCGGTTATTGGCGGCCTCGGGAAAGGCGGCCTTCTCGTCGCGCAGCTTCGCGACATGGCGCGGCTCCATCGTCGCGAATGGGAAATCGCCGGCGCGCCGACAAATCTCGTCGAGGATCCCCCGCCGGACCTTGCGGGTGCTGGGTGCCAGCGATTGGAAGGCAGGAGACACGTAATATTGCTCACACAGCCAACGCATCGTCGCTGGCATCGCGGCAGTGTGCCGGCTGGGTGACGGCGGTTTTGCTGCGCCGCTAAAGGCACGCTGGTATTCCGCGTCAAACGCCGCCGTGCCGGGATTCTCCTTGAGCGGGATCTTGGGCTGCCCTTTGCGCCGGAAATAAATGCGCACGGTGCCGTGCCGGTCGACATCCTCGACGAGGAACCGATAGAGGCGGATACCACTGTTGTCGCGCAGCCGGACTTTCATAGGTCGTCCCATTCGTTCTTTGGCACAGCCTCATCATCGAGCGCATCGAACGCCTCGTCCAGCTTTACCCGGTCCCACACAATACGGCCGTCAATGCGCTTTGGCCTTGCCATCCGGCCATCGCCGACCATCTCGTCGAATTTTGTCACGCCAACGCCGATGTATTCGGCCGCTTGGACACGTGAGGTGGTCCCGATTGTCTGAACAGAATTTCCGCGTCGATAAGTGGAACGTCTGCCGGGTTTAGGCTGCCGCGCGGAGCGACAGCTTTGTGAAGTAGGCCTGATCGGGCGTAGCGCCGTCAAGGCTTGAGTGTGGGCGC
>DATEQL010000952.1:0-3930 GCA_035272665.1 Allostellaceae bacterium | reverse complement strand
GACGGCAAGGCCGACCCGCAATTGGTCGAGCGCTGGATCAATATTCCGCACAGTCGCGGGATGATCCATTTCTTTCACCCCGGATTGCTCAAGCGCGCGGGTGTATCGACCTTCATGTGTCAAGGAGACGAACCGACCGGGTTTGTCTTTGCCTGTGAGTCGATCGGCAGGACGGCGCTCGAGCTCGGCGTCGTCACCTCGCTGGACATCGTGCATAGCGCCGACCAACCAGAAATACGGGCCGCGATCAGCGGCCGATAATGCCGGCCGATCGATCGCAGGGCTTGACAGCAGCCGGCCGACACGAGGAGATGCCGGCGAGGAGGAACCGACCATGCTCGACGGCTATATCTACAACGCTTTGCGCACGCCTTTCGGCCGCCACGCCGGCGCTCTCGCCCGGATGCGGCCCGACGACATGCTGGCCGCGGTCATTTCCGAGGTCGTCAAACAGAGCCCGTTCGATCCGGATGCGATCGAGGATGTCGTCGTCGGCTGCGCCAATCAGGCCGGCGAGGATAGCCGCTGCGTGGGTCGGCATGCCGGGCTGCTCGCCGGGTTGCCGATCGAGGTCGCCGGCTCGGTCCTGCAGCGCAATTGCGGCAGCGGACTCAACGCGATCGTGATGGCGGCGCAGGCCGTCACCTGCGGCGAGGGCGAGGTCATGGTCGCCGGCGGGGTCGAGAGCATGAGCCGGGCACCCTTCGTGATGAACAAGGCGGAAACCCCGTTCAGCCGCGACGGCCGCATGTTTGATTCGACGATCGGCGCGCGTTTCCCGAACCCGAAGATCGAGCGCCAGTTCGGCGCCGACACGATGCCCGAGACCGCCGACAATCTTGCCCGCGACTACCAGATCACGCGCGAGGCCTGCGATGTTTTCGCCGAGGCCTCGCAGCGCAAATATGCCGCCGGCAAGGCCGCGGGTTTCTTCGAGGGTGAGATCCTTGCTGTGGAGGTGCCGGGCGGCCGGGCGGGGCCGATCAAGGTCGCCGAGGACGAGCACCCTCGCCCCCAGACCGACCTCGCCGCGCTCGCCAAATTGCGGCCGTTGCAAGAGGGCGGGGTAACGACCGCGGGCAACGCCTCGGGCATCAATGACGGTGCGGTGGCGATGATTGTCGCCAGCCGTCGCGCCGGAGAAGCCGCCGGAGCCGGGCCGCTCGCCCGCGTGCGCGCCAGTGCCGTCGCCGGCGTGCCGCCGCGGATCATGGGCATCGGCCCGGTCGCGGCCTCGAAGAAAGCCCTCGCGCGCGCCGGCCTCAGCCTCTCCGACATCGACGTGATCGAGATCAACGAGGCCTTTGCCGCCCAGGTGCTGGCCTGCCTGCGCGGGCTCGAACTGCCGTTCGACGACAGCCGCGTCAACCAGAATGGCGGGGCGATCGCGGTGGGCCATCCGCTGGGCGCGTCGGGGCCGCGCATCGCGCTGACCGCTGCGCGCCAGCTGCAGCGCACCGGCGGCCGCTACGCGCTGGTGACGATGTGCGTCGGCGTCGGCCAGGGCATCGCCGCGGTACTCGAACGGGTGCAATAGAACCGCCTGATGTGAGCCTCACCGTCGAACCCGTCCCGGCCCCGACGCCGGAGGCGAAACAGCTATTGGCGGAGCTGGACCAGATTCTCGGCGCTGCGTACGAGCCTGAGCAACGGCACGGACTGTCGATCGAGCAGCTGTTCCAGCCGGACATCCGTTTCTTCATCGCTCGTCTGAATGGCGAGGCGGTGGGTTGCGCCGGAGTTGCTCTGTTTGGCGATTATGCCGAGGTCAAGCGGATGTACACGCGCGAAGCGGCGCGCGGTCGCGGGGTGGGCAAGGCGCTCCTGGCCCGGATCGAGGAGGAAGCCCTGGAGTCTGGCAGGCGGGTATTGAGCCTGGAAACGGGTGTCCATCAGGCGGCTGCGATCGGCCTTTATGAACGACGGGGTTTCCGGCAGCGCGGACCGTTCGGCCACTATGCCGATTTGGCGCCCCTCAGGATCGCCACCAGCGTATTTTACGAAAAGATGCTGTAGAGGGGTGCCGGCGGGTGGGGCTCGGGATCTCGCTCCCCATATAGGGAGGCATGGACGCCGTACCCACCTACGCCATCCGGCCGAGCTTTCTCGGCGTCGAGCGCTCGAGCGCTGACGCCGCGATCTGCGTCGCCGGGATCCCGTTCGATCTCGGCACCTCGAACCGACCCGGCGCGCGGTTCGGGCCGGCGGCGATCCGCCAGGCGAGCCGCATGCTGGTCGACGGCGATCATCCGGCGTCGTGGGCCGAGATGGAGGCGCTCGACCTCGCCGATATCGGCGATTTCAGGATCGCTCACGGCGACATCCCGGGGACACTGGCAAAGATCGAGGCGCAGGCGGCGCCGCTCAAACATCTCATCGCGCTCGGCGGCGACCACACCATTACCCTCGCGTTATTGCGCGCGCTGGCGCGCCGCACGGGTGCGCTGGGGCTCGTACATTTCGACGGACATGTCGACACCTGGCCGGAAAGTTTCGGTCTCGTCTGGGGTCACGGCTCGCCCTTCTATCATGCGATCGAAGAGGGCCTCGTCGACCCGGTTCACATGATCCAGGTCGGCATCCGTTCCCCGATCCACCGTAATATCTTCGACTGGACCGTCGGCAAGGGCGTGACGATCGTTACCGCGGAGGACGTCCACGAAGGCGGACCGCAAGCGGTCGCAGAGCGCATTCGGGCGGTGCTCGGCGATGGGCCGGCTTATCTGAGCTTCGACATCGACGCGCTCGACCCGGCCTTCGCGCCCGGCACCGGCACGCCCGAAGTGGGCGGGCTCGCGACTTGGCAAGCGCGCGCGATCCTGCGCCGGCTCGCCGGGCTGCGTTTCGCCGGGATGGATGTCGTCGAGGTTTCGCCGCCTTACGATGTCGCCGAGATCACGGCACTCGCCGCAGCGACGATCGCTTGGGATTACATTGGCCTGCTGGCACCGCGCTGATCATTTCGAGGAACGCTTCAAGCAATCGGAGGCAGGCATGCCCTTCGTCATCGCCAATTTCCGGCACGTCGCCGACGGCCTGCGGGAAGGCCAGTTTGCTGTCGGAGAACGCAAGCGGGCGACGAACCTGAACGACCTCGATCCGATCTATCGGCACCTGCTCGACCGGCCCATTACCCAGACGCTCGGCATTACTGGTCCAGACGGGCGGCCCAGCCTGACCCCGATGTGGTTTGACTACGAGGACGACAAGATTCTGGTCAACACCGCCTCGCACCGCCCCAAATGCGAGTGGATCCGCAAATGCCCTCCCAACCCCTATCACTGGGTTCAGATCAAACACACCGTGGAGAAGGAGCTCGGGGAGTGGCAGCCAGGCGGCGAATACGTCACCAGACAGCTCGACCGGATCTGGACCAAGTATACCGGGAATCCGCCGCCATACGGCCTGCGTGACCCCAAGATCGACGAAAAGCGGGTGCTGTTCGTCTGCCGCATCGACCGGATCGCCACGTTCGGAAAGCCCTAACCGAGAGGGGTTCCCTGCTCCGAAGTGGAGACTAGCGTTCCCGGGAGAAGCAAGATTATGGCTGAGGCGATCCTCATGCGCGGCGCCTATGCGATCACCGATCCACGGCTCGGCCCCTCCGGCGTGATCGCGGCCGGGGCCGTTGTGATCGCCGACGGCACGGTCGTGGAAACCGGCCCATTCGTCGCGATTGCGCCGAAATATCCGCGCGCCCGTGTGATCGGCGACGGAACCCAGCTGTTGATGCCCGGTCTGGTGGACGCCCATAGCCACGGACGCGGCCTCTCGCCGATCCAGAAGGGCGTCAATAACGATTTTCTCGAAAACGCCCTGTTCGACTGGGCGTACATGCCGATCCTGCCGCCCGAGCTGACCGCGTCACTCTGCGCGCTGCGCCACCTGCGCAGCGGTTGCACCTTGCTGCACCACAATGGCTTCGACGAT
>DATEQL010000951.1:0-2482 GCA_035272665.1 Allostellaceae bacterium | reverse complement strand
GGAACGAGCCGGGTCGGACGGAACTTCCTGCGCAACGCGTATCGGCAGATCTTTCCGGTGCACACAAACCCGATCGAGCAGACCGTTGCGATGGCTCCGTTTCTGCAAATGGGGCGGATCGATGTTCCTGCCGCGATCGAGGAAGAGTTCAATGCCTGGTACAATACGGTTTATATCCCAGCCTATCTAGCGGTGCCCGGATGCCTCGGCGCTCGCCGGTTCGTGGTTGTCGAGGGCCAGCCCAAATACCTTACCCTGTACGAGTTCGAGCATGCCCGGGTCTCGGACAGCGATGCCTGGAGCCGAGCCCGCGCGAGCAATCCCTGGACGCGACGCGTGCAACCGAATTTGCGGCACGACGAAGGGTCGCCGGGGATTTACCAGCGCATCTTCCCGAAATAGCGGGTCAGCCCAAACGCTACTTCTTCCGCGGCGGCCACTATTACTTCACCTGGGGAGGACACACCGTGGCCAATCACGCCAAAACCACGATCACCTTGACCGATGCACCGGACGACGACGAGCGCGCGGTGATCGCGGACGGGTTGCGCGCCTACAACGAGGCGCAGGCAGGATACTCGGACAGTCATGCACTCGCCGTCCTCGTCAGCGATCCCGAAACGAAGAAGGTCGTCGGCGGCCTGCTCGGCCGCATGTCGCTCGGCCTCTTGCGGGTAGAGCTGTTTTTTCTGCCGGAGGGCCTGCGGCGCGACCGCCTCGGCAGCCGCATCCTCGAGATGGCTGAGGAAGAAGGGCGGCGTCGCGGCTGTACCCGCGCGGTGTTGTCCACGCTCCACTTTCAGGCGCCGGGTTTCTACCTGAAGCAGGGTTGGGAGATCGCCGCCCGCATCGAGTGCGAGCCGCCCGGCCATACACGGTTCTATATGACCAAGAAGCTGTCTTGATTCAATCGGGTTCAACGCAGGGTAAAACGTTAAAATGAGGCAACCGTCCTTGCGCGAAGCATCATGAAAGAATCCGTCGAGTCGCTTTGGGAGCCGCTATGACCGCTGAAGCCCTTGCCCCACCCGTCCGCGCCAGACCCACACTGACGCGGGTCATCGTCGCCGCTTCGCTCGGCAACGCGCTCGAATGGTTCGACTTTCTGGTTTACGGTTATTTCGCGGTCACGATCTCGAAAGTGTTCTTCCCAAGCGGCAATGAGACCGCATCGTTGCTGGCGGCCCTCGGCACTTTCAGTGTGTCGTTTCTGATGCGCCCGATCGGCGCAATCCTGATCGGCGCCTATACCGACCGCGCCGGCCGCAAGGCCGGGCTCACCCTCTCGATCCTGCTGATGGTCGTCGGCACGACGATGACGGCGTTGACGCCGGGTTATGCGACGATCGGGCTCGCCGCGCCCATCCTGATCTTTGTCGCGCGAGTTTTGCAGGGGTTTTCGGTCGGCGGCGAGTTTGGCAGCGCCGTCACGTTTCTCGCCGAACAAACCGCCTCGCGCAAAGGCTTTGTGGCGAGCTGGCAATGGGCCAGCACCGGGATCACCGGCGCGTTGGCGTCGGGTTTCGGGCTGGTGCTGACGAGCGCATTGTCGCCGGAGCAGCTCGTCGAATGGGGCTGGCGCGTCCCGTTCCTGTTCGGGATCTTGATCGGCCCGGTCGGGCTCTATATTCGCCGCCGTCTCGACGAAACGCCGGAATATGTCGAAATCAAGCCGACACGCACGCCGGCGCGCGACGTATTGCGCGACCACCCGCTCGAGATGCTCTTGGCGATGGGCGCCTCGGCGATCTCGAACAGCTCGGCCTATATCATCCTCTACATCCCAACTTATGCGATGAAGGAGCTGCACTTGCCGCAGGCAACCGGCTTCACCGCGACGCTCGTTGGCGCCGTCATTCTCGGCATCGCCTCGCCGTTCGCCGGACACTTTTCCGACAAGTTCGGACGCAGCGGCATATTGACGGGGACCGCTTGGCTCTTTTTTCTCACCATTTATCCGGTTTTTTATCTGATGGTCGCCTCTCCCTCGCTCGCGACGGCGATCTTCGCCGCCGGCTGGCTCAGCCTCGTCAAGGCCGGCTATAGCGGGGTGCTGCCGTCGCAGCTCGCCGAGCTCTTTCCAACCCAGGTCCGCGGGATCGGCGTGTCATTGAGCTTCGCCGTCGCCGTGACGATCTTCGGTGGCTTCACGCCCTTTGTCGCGACTTGGCTCATCGCCGTGACCGGCAACAGCCTTTCGCCGAGCTTCTATATGATGCTCACGGCGGGGCTCAGCATCATCGCCCTCCTCTTTGTGCGGCGCCGCCGGTACCCGCGGTTAATTCCGGACCTTGCGCCGCTCCGGTGACAACGACCGAGAAAGCGTGGACAGGAGTGTGGGGCGGAAAAGCATACAGCGCCTTCTGCCAATACCGATGGCGGATTACCTCCGGCTTTCGCCGGGGTCATCCGCCCTGCGGGCTCTATGTCAAGGGTGGCAGAGGCCGCACCTGGAATTAACGCGCGCTTAGCCCTAGTCTCC
>DATEQL010000950.1:0-25529 GCA_035272665.1 Allostellaceae bacterium | reverse complement strand
CCGTTCGATAGCGGAGGGGGCCGTGTGGCAATGCCGCGAAGCGTTACCTCGGTATTCAGCGAAGCGGATGATTTCGCGGCTGCGTTGCACGCGGAGGGCTGCCTCGGCTTGCTCGTCACCGGTCCCGGCCAGTTTCGCGCGCGGCTGACCCAAATCGCCCTGCACCGCCTGCGGCTGTCGGCTACAGACGAGCCGTTGCCGCGGATCGCATTTTTCGCCGCGCCGGCCGAGATGATCCTGCTTTCGCTGCCGAGGGGCAGAGGACCCGCTGCGATCTGGGGCGGAATCAGGATGGGGGTAGGGGAGATCATGACGCTCGGAGCGGGTCAGCGCCTGCATATGCGAACCGAGGGGCCTTGCCGCTGGGGGACGATCTGGGTGCCGGCCGCGGAGCTGGTTCGGTACGGTAGCGCGTTGACTGGAGCGGCGTTCGCTGTCCCGTCCGGGGCTCGTCGGTGGCGGCCGCGGCCGGGAATGAAGAGGCATCTGCGGCATCTTCATTCGGCCGCAATCGGCTTGGTCGAGAGTGGGTCGAGAGCGGTGATCGATGACGAAGCGGCGCACGGACTTGAGCAGCAATTGATCGAGACCCTGGTCGAGTGCCTCTCAGAAGGGTCTGCGATCGAGGCCACCCGCGCCGCACGTGAACAACAGGACGTTGCGGTCCGCTTCGAGGCGCTGTTGCAGACTCAGCTGGAGCGGGTTTTCCGGACGGCCGAAATCTGCAAGAGCCTCGGCATCTCGGCGCGAACCCTTCGCATATCCTGCGAAGAACAGCTCGGCATGGGCCCGACAGAGTACATTCGCCGTCGGCAACCAGTGGACCGCGCTTGAAAGTTTCGTGAAAGGTTGGCTTAATTCAGCACAAGGGCGACCCCGGTCGCGCTCTAAGCACATGCGTCGAAACCCTCTGGCGAGGTCCAGATGCCGTCGAGCGTGGTGCGAACCTTCTCAAACCCGGACGAATACGCGGCATCGATGCGGCAAGGGACAGTCGAGATGACGATCACCGAGCGCGGCCGCTTCAGCGCAAAGTTGACTCAGATCGACCTGCATCGCTTGTGGATGCAGCGTTTCGAGCAGAACCTGTCGCAGATTTCCCAAATAGACGGTTGGGGCCGGCGGGCGATCTTCGCGTTCCGAACAGAGCCTGGACCAGACTTGTCGTGGAGCGGTATCGCATCACAACCGACCGACATATTTCGTCTCAGCGAGGGTCAGAGCTATCATAAGCGTTCATCCGGGGCGGTCGGCTTTGCAGGCATGTCGCTGCCAATCGAGGAGATGGCGGCCCTCGGGGCCGCGCTAGGCGGATCCGATTTGACGCCCCCGAAGGATCCGCTGGCTATCACGCCCCCATCACGCGCGATGGCGAAGCTCCAGCGGCTGCATGCCGCAGCGGGACGCATGGCGGAAGACGCCCCCGAAATCATCGCCCACCCGGAAGCAGCGCGCGGCTTCGAGCAGGCCCTGATCGAGGCCCTGGTCGACTGCCTTGCCGAGGGAATAACCGGCGAAAACCGGTCGGCGCTGAGGCACCACGCGCTAATCATGCGCCGATTTCGCAGGGAAGTGGAGGAAAATCCCGATCAAGTGCTTTACATCCCCGAGCTCTGCAAGGTTATCGCGGTGTCGGAGCGGACGTTGCGGATCTGCTGCCAGGAGCAGCTGGGAATGAGCCCCAAGCGATACCTGATGGTGCGCCGGATGAATCTCGCGCGGCACGCCCTGCGTGACAGCTCCCCCGAGATGGCGACGGTGACGGATATCGCCACGCGGTATGGCTTCTGGCAGTTCGGCCGGTTCGCCGGCGAATACAAGTCGCTCTTCGGGGAGGCGCCGTCCGCCACACTTCATCGCCCGCGGGATTAGCGACGAGCCCCCGCGTCAACATTTTTCGGCATTTCTGCCGAAAGTGAATAGATCGCCGATTTAGCCCCCTGCCACAATCTCTCCGCCTTCGGCTCGTGCCGGAGAGCAGTCGTCGAGGGAGGTCTAGCAATGCAGACTGTGACCGGATCGTGCCCCGATATGAATCGAGCTGCCCACCCGGGTGCGGTGACGGGCGTTCCTAAGCTTGTCAGCGAAGAGAAGAGCCGATCCTGGGGGCTGATGTCCGTCGGTGTCTTCCGCCGCGCCCCGGGTGAGATGGTTTGGCGGAGCGACCATCATCGGATCAGCTGCCCCCTGGCCGCTATCTGCGGCACGAAGCAAAGCGACGAAGGTCCCGTCGAGGAATATCGACTTCGGCCCGGAGACATCGCGTTTCGGCCACGCAACACCAAACTATGGAGCGATTTGTCCGGCGGCCGGTTCATCCAGATTTTGCAAAGTCGTGAAACCTACGACAATATGGTCCCCGAATTGGTGCGCGGCGGGACCGTCGATCTCGAGCCGCAAGATGCGTTCAGCGATCCGCTGATTTCGCAGATAGCAGTGACGCTTGCCAACGAGGTCAATGCTGGGTTCGTCGACGGCATCCTCGCCGACGCGCTGAACACGGCACTCGCGGTGCAAGTCACGCGGCGTTTTGTCGACCGGTGGGCGCTCTTGCTCGAGCCGTCGAACGGGCTGTCCCGCGAGCGCCTGAAGCGGGTTCGGGACTACATCGAAACTCATTTGGATGATCGGCTGACCTTGACGGATCTCGCCGGGGTGGCCTGTCTCAGCCCCTATCACTTCAGTCGCTCGTTCAAGCAAGCAGTCGGGGTCGGTCCCCAGCGCTACGTCATGCAGCGCCGACTCGAGCGGGCGAAGACCTTGATGCGCAGGACCAAACAGCCGCTTGCTTTGATTGCTCAGGAAGCGGGATTTACCGACCAGAGCCATCTGACATTGATTTTTCGCCGTGAGATGGGGGTGACACCCGGCCGATACCGCGCCGCATTGGCGTGAGCCGGCCGGCGAAAGCAGCCCGCGCCGACTCAGCTCCTTGTCGCTCTCGCTGTCATCTGGATCTTGTGCACAGCGCTCGCATGGTCGCTGCACGCCGCCAAGTGATTTTTCGTCGTCGCCATCATTGCCATCCCGCTGGCCATCCAGTCGCCGGCCATGCGCGCAATTAGCGAGTGCTGGCGCGGTCGCCCTTAGCTGCATTGCCGTTCACGTGCTCCCCGAAAACTCGGCCAGGAGGAGGTAGAGTCCGAACCTGCTCGGTGCCCCGCCACCTTTTCGGATGAGCAAAGGACCGAGTCCGCAAGAATTCCCTATGAACACCGCAAGCCGCTCCAATCGTAAACTGCCGGTCTCCTCGATTTTGTACGCGCGATACCTCGAGACCGATTGACCCTTGCTCGAACGAGGCGGCCACCCGCATGAAGCAGTTCTTTGCTGGACTTCTGGCCCTTGGCTTTATCATGGCACTGGCGGCGGATGCCTGGGCCGAAGGCGAGGCTCCGGACGCCTCCGAGGCGCCGCCGCCGGCGCCGGCCCTCGCATTCGGCGGCGACTTCTGGACGCGGCCAAAGCTGACCGGCGATTGGGGCGGCCAGCGCGATCAGTTTGCGGCGCAAGGCCTGACGATCAATTTCGACGTGACCTACACCTTTCAGGGAGTTGCCAGCGGCGGAATTCCCAATACCGGCACTGCGCTCGGCAACACCACACTCGGCGCGCTGTCTCTCGGGCTGGATACCACCAAAGCCAATCTCTGGCCGGGCGGTCTCTTCAGTTTGCGGCTCGAAGCGCGCACCGGAGAGTCCGCGTTTGGGCGCGCCGGTACCGTCTCGCCTATCGATAATGACGCAATCACTCCCAACAGTCCAGGCAACCTCAACAAAAACGTGTTCGGTTTGACGGAGCTCACTTACACGCAGTTTCTCTCACCGCAATTCGGCGTCTTCGGCGGTCTGCTCAACACTTACGAGGGGGACGACAATCCGATTGCCGGCAACCCGCGCAGCAACATGTCGTTTCTCAACCTGTCGTTCCTGATGTCGCTTGTCGAGGCAGCGACGGTGCCGAATGCCTCGCTAGGCGGCGGGGGCGTGTTCATCCTGTCGCCCGACATTATCGGAAAAGTGCTGATCTTCAACAGCCAGGAAAGCGCGACGATCAATCCGATCGAAAATAGCAGCGGAACGACCTTTGGTACCGAGTGGACCGTCAAGCACAAACTGTTCGATCAGCCAGGCGGGCAGCTCCTCGGCTTTATGTATGGGATCGGCCAGAATCGCACGGCCATTAACGCCGACCCGCGGGTGTTTATCGCCAACCTGATCGTCAATAGCGCGATCCCGAAGACGAGCGCGGACAGCTGGTCGTTTTACTATAACGCCCACCAGTACATTCAGGGCGACGAGCAACGCGGATGGGGTCCATTCCTGCGCTTCGGCGTCTCGGACGGCAATCCCAACCCGATCAAGTGGAATCTCGCCGCCGGTATCGGCGGCAAGGGGCCCTTTAGCGGCAGGGAAGACGATCGCTGGGGTGCGGGGTTCTATTACCTCGGCATCAGCGACACTGCGCTGCTCAACCTGTTGAAACTGAACAGCGAGGTCGGCGGCGAGATGTTCTATAATTTGGGCATCACCCCCGCGATGCACCTGACCTTCGACGCGCAAGCGGTATCATCGGCGCGACCGAGACAACAGACCGCAGTGATCCTCGGCGCCCGGGTGGGGGTGAATTTTTGAGGATCAGCCCTTTGCGGTCATCGGCTCGAGAAGTTGATCAACGCTGAAGCCGGTGTGGCGACAATTGGGGATGGGAGGTGTCGCGATGATCAAAACGAGGCGCAGTCCGGTGGAGATGCGGCGACAGCAACCTGCCTTTGCCGACCCGACCCGGAATATGGTTCGCATCCGCGGCGGCACCTTTCGCATGGGGTCGGACCGACACTACCCGGAAGAGACACCCGTCCATCGGGTGACCGTGGATGCGTTCTGGATCGACACCACCCCGGTGACCAACGCTCAATTCCGCGCCTTCGTCCGCGCGACCGGACACGTCACCACCGCGGAGATCGTGCCCGACCCGAAGGATTATCCCCGCGCTCTGCCACAGATGCTTTACGCCGGTTCGCTCGTCTTTACTCCACCCGACCACGCGGTCGATCTGCGCGACTGGGGCCAGTGGTGGAGATTTGTCAAAGGGGCGAATTGGCGGCGCCCGTATGGCCCACGCAGCATCACCAGCGGGCTGGAAAATCACCCGGTGGTGCATGTCGCCTATGCGGACGCCCTCGCCTATGCGCGCTGGGCCGGCAAGGACCTGCCGACGGAGGCAGAATGGGAATTCGCTTCACGCGGCGGACTCGCGGAGGCCGAATTCGCCTGGGGTGACGAATTCACGCCCGACGGCAAACATCTCGCCAATACCTGGCAGGGCAACTTTCCGCACGAAAATCTTTGCGAAGACAGTTTCGCGCGCACCTCCCCGGTGATGGCATTCCCGCCGAACGGCTACGGTGTCCGCGACATGATCGGCAATGTCTGGGAGTGGACGAGCGACTGGTACACCGCTCGACATGAGGCGGATGCAAATAAGGCATGCTGCATTCCGCGAAACCCGCGCGGTGGGCAAGAGGATCAGAGCTTCGACTCGTGCCAGCCGGACATCAGAATCCCGCGCCGAGTCCTGAAGGGCGGCTCGCACCTCTGCGCACCGAATTACTGCCGCCGCTATCGCCCGGCAGCGCGCCATGCGCAGCCGGTCGACACATCGACGAGCCATGTGGGGTTTCGTTGCGTCTTCCGCGAGACGCGCCCGGTAAGTAGTGCCGAGTCTTAGGTTGGACCACAGCAAGACTCTCGAGGTCACCGCATAATCCAGTGGGGGAGAGATCGCGACCGAATTATCGGCACGCCGCGCGGGCATGTCGTTTCAGCGAACGCGTCTGAGCGCCGACCGCAGGCTGATGTTGGTCATCCGTACCTCGCTTTCGCTGATTCCCTTCGGCTTCACGATCTTAAGGATCGGTACAAGCGTGGCGCGGTACGGCCCCGATCCGCTCCCCTGGACGACCGCGGATCTTGCCGGGGTGGCCTGTCTCAGCCGTATCATTTCAGCCGCTCCTTCAAGCAGCCGGTCGGCCTCGGTCCTCAGCGCTACGTCATGCAACGGCGGATCGAGCGGGCGAAAACCCTGATGCAGCGGACCGGTCAGTCGCTTGCCTTGATTGCGCAGGAAGCCGGATTTACCGACCAGAGTCATCTGACATTGGTTTTTCGTCGTGCGGTGGGGATGACTCCCGGGCGATACCGCGCCGCATTGGCATGATCCGGCCAGCGACAGCAGCCCGCGCGACTGAGGTCTTTGTCGCTCTCGCCGTCATCTGGTCTTGTTCGCAGCCCTCCCGTGGTTTCTGCCCGCCGCCAAGTGGTTTTTCGCCGTCGCCATCATTGCTGACCATCGCCGCGAAACACCTCCGGCAAATCATCCGCAAACAGGAATATCACAGCGACATCCTCTGGTCGGAGCACGCGCAGGCCGGCCCAGTGACGAACATTTCGCAAGGATCTCATACCAGGACCGCAAGCCGCTCCAATCACCCGCCGCTGCTGCCGTTTATGAACAGCCCTGCAATCACGCGGTCGGCTGTCATGACCCGAACTGTGGTCCAGCTCACTCGATACCATGAGCCACTGGAGAACGGATCAGACGCATTAGGTCTTGACGGGCTGATGTTCTCCGCTCGCTTTTGTGGGGACAGGGGCTGATCACATGCTCGCGCCGGCTCGCATCGGCGAAGATGGAAAGCGGCTGGCGGGCGAGGCTCCAGCAGGGGGCGCTAAAATTCCCGAGCGGCGGCGCCAGCGGCTCGAGCTGGGGACTTGGAAATGAACTTCGCGGAACTGATCCCGATTGCGCTCAAGCTAAGCATCATTCTGCTGGTCTTCTCACTCGGCCTCCGCGCCGACTGGCGGGATGCGATCTCGCTGTTGCGGGAGCCCCGCCTCTTTTTCCGCTCGTTCCTGGCGATGATCGTCCTGATGCTCGCGTTCGTCGTTGCGATCGCGTCGTTCTTCGATCTCCAGCCCGCGGTCAAGATCGCCATCCTCGCGCTTGCCGTATCGCCGGTACCGCCGCTGCTGCCGGGAAAGCAGGAGAAAGCCGGCGGCTCCGCCTCATATGCGATCGGATTGCTGGTGGCAGCGGCGCTGGCCACGATCGTCCTGATGCCGCTCCTTGTCGATCTGCTCGGCCGCTATTTCCATGCCGACGCTCATATGCGGTTCCGCGACGTGGCCTGGATCGTCATCGTCATGATAATCGGACCGCTCGCCGCCGGGATGGTCGTTCGCCATGTTGCGCCCGAGTTCGCCGAGCGGATCGTCAAGCCCGTCTCGATGTTTGCCAACGTGTTGCTTGTCCTCGTGGTTCTGCCGGTCCTCTTCAACCTATCGCAGACGATCTGGGGAATGATCGGTAGCGGCGTCCTGGCGGTTCTTGCACTCTTCACGTTGGTCGGTATTGCGATCGGGCATCTTCTTGGCGGCCCCAACCCCGACGATCGCACTGTGCTGGCGCTCGCCACCGGCACCCGGCATCCGGGCCTCGCGATGGCGATAGCCGGCGCCAATTTTCCCGATCAGAAGGGGGCGGTGTTGGCGGTGGTGGCCTGCCACGTCATCGTCTGCTTGATCCTGTCGATCCCCTATCTGACCTGGCGCAAGCGAATCCACGCGGCAAGCGTGGCAAGGGTGCAGCCGTGACGGATACGCACGGCAAGACCGCCGAGCATGCGATCGCGGCCGTTAGCCCGAGGCGCAGCAAGCGCTGCTGCCTCCGAACGAGCCTCGGCGACGGAGCAGCACATGGAAGAATGGCTGATCTTCTTGACGAAAAAGTCGGTGGTGGTGATCGACGCGATGGCGCTCCTCATCATCGTCTTTGGCACGATCGAGGTCTTTGTCGCCGCGCTTCGGATGATGCTCAATCCGTCGACGACCAACCACGACAAGCGGGTTGTGTGGCTGCGCTTTGCGGGCTGGTTGGTGGCTGGCCTCACCCTCCAGCTTGCCGCCGATGTCATCGAGACGGCGATTGCACCAAGTTGGAACGATATTGGCCGGCTCGGCGCGATTGCGGTCATCAGGACGTTTCTCGATTTCTTCCTCGGACGCGACACCGGGGAATTGCGTGCGCGGGAGCACAAGCCTGCCGGCGAAGTGCCGGCTGAGCCGTGAGGGCGAGGATCGTGGGTTTACTGGGTCATCGGCAAGACACACTGGGGATTACGAGGGAGGAGCCAATAGCTGAAACGACACGTCAAACCCACAGAATGCTCGATTGCCTAGGCCTCACCGTCTCGGCTGTCGGGGGAATGGCTCAAACGAGACGGCAAGCTTCGCCGAATGCAGCATCATCGGCATCGGTCTCTTCGCCTTCTTTGCCGTGTCGTTCCGCCTCACCTAGTGCGACGAACGTGAAGTTATTGAGATCAAAGGAGGCTCGTCATTGCGAGCGCAGCGAAGCAATCCCGTCGGCAATACGCCGGCGCGCTACGGGATTGCCACGTCGCCCTCGGGCTCCTCGCAATGACACATTCTGAGCACCGGTACCAACAAGCACTTTCGAAATCATCCAACTAATGAAAGGAGATCGTGATGGCTAGATCCAGAGCAGCAGCCAAGCCGAACATCGTCGTGATCTGGGGCGATGACATCGGCATGGCCAATCTGAGTTGCTACACCGACGGGTTGATGGGCTACAGGACCCCCAACATCGACCGCATCGCCCAAGAAGGCATGCGTTTCACTGATCTCTACGCCGAGCAAAGCTGCACCGCCGGACGAGCATCGTTCATCACCGGCCAGCATGGTTTGCGCACCGGGATGACCAAAGTCGGCATGCCGGGCGCCACGCTCGGTCTGCAAAAGGAAGACCCGACGATCGCCGAACTGTTAAAGCCGTTGGGCTACGCGACCGCGCAGTTCGGCAAGAACCACCTCGGCGACCGCAACGAGTTTCTGCCGACGGTGCACGGCTTCGACGAGTTCTACGGCAATCTCTACCACTTGAACGCCGAGGAGGAGCCGGAGTTGGCGGATTACCCGAAGGGCTCGGATTTCCCGCACTTTCGCGAGAGGTTCGGCCCGCGCGGCGTCATGGACTGCAAGGCCACCGACACCGACGACGCGACGGTCGACCCGCGCTTTGGCAGGGTCGGCAAGCAGACGATCAAGGACACCGGCCCGCTGACCACGAAGCGGATGGAAACAATCGATGACGACGTCGCCGGCCGGGCCGAGGCGTACATCAAGCGGCAGGCGCAGGCCGGCCAACCCTTCTTCCTCTGGGTGAACTTCACGCATATGCATTTCCGCACGCATGTGAAGCCGGAGAGCCGGGGCCAATCGGGCCGCTGGCAGAGCGAATATCACGATGT
Source organism: Allostellaceae bacterium (assembly GCA_035272665.1). Taxonomy (GTDB): domain Bacteria; phylum Pseudomonadota; class Alphaproteobacteria; order ATCC43930; family CGMCC-115725; genus AP-15. The sequence continues at coordinate 16,198 of DATEQL010000950.1, read as the reverse complement.
GATGATCGATCACGACAAGAATGTCGGGACCGTGCTGAAGGCGCTCGACGACGCCGGCATCGCCGACAACACCTTTGTCATGTACAGCACCGATAACGGTCCGCACATGAACTCATGGCCCGATGCCGGCATGACGCCGTTCCGGAACGAGAAGAACTCCAACTGGGAGGGCGCCTACCGGGTGCCGGGCATGGTCCGCTGGCCGAGCAAGATCAAGCCGGGCAGCGTGTCAAACGAGATCGTCTCGCATCACGATTGGTTGCCGACGATTTTGGACATGGCCGGCGACCCAGACGTCACCGACAAGCTCTTGAAGGGCTACAAGATCGGCGACATAACCTATAAGGTCCACCTCGACGGGTTCAATCTGGTGCCGTACTTGACCGGCCAAGTGGAGAAGAGCCCGAGGGTCCAGTTTATCTACTGCAATGACGACCAGCAGGTCGTGGGACTGCGCTATGACAACTGGAAGATCGTGTTCGAGGAACAGCGGGTGCCCGGCACGATGCGGATCTGGGCCGAGCCGTTCGTCACGCTGCGCGTGCCAAAGATCTTCAATCTCCGCACCGACCCGTTCGAGCGCGCGGACATCACCTCGAACACCTATTACGATTGGCTGATGACCCACGTCTACCTGTTGATCCCGGCACAAGCCTTTGTCGGGGATTTCCTGCAGACATTCAGGGAATATCCGCAGCGCCAAAAGGCCGCGAGCTTCAATCTCGACGACGTGCTCCGCAGGCTGCAGGACAACAAACACTCGTAACCCAGCCGGATCGGATAGGGGCGGCCGTTCGGGTTCTCCGGCGGCCGCTCCCCGCCGGCTCGGAATACACGCTCGATCGGAAAATGGCAGCTCCGGCGTGCCTCAGATCTGCCAAGGAATTATGGGGGTGTAGAGAGCCGCAAATGGCTCCGGAAGAGACCAGAACACCAGCGCCCATTGATCGGGTCGTGAGGTGCGCGCTTTTTACGAGCGCCACCCCGTATCCGGCGCCGATCGACAACCTCGATCGGCACCGCGACCTCTATCGGAACCCGGATCGGCGTCGGGCGGTGTCCCTTCTGTTGTGGCCAATGAAGAAGCAGCGGGCGACTCGAGAGATCCTGGTTGCCGGCTGCGGAACGTCCCCGGCGGCAACGCAGCCACTGCTGGGATTTTCGGCCCTCGACGACACGCTCCAGTCGGCCGTGGGCCGGGCCACTCCGCGCTTCCGAGTGAGCAAAAGAGCGGTCCGCAATAATACACTAGAAATACCGCAAGCTCCTCCAATCGCAAACCGCCTGTCCTGTCTATCCTGCACGCCTGATCCTCGCGATCAGCGCTGGGAGCAGGGTTGGGCGTAGGCCGGATCAGACCAGCCGGCGAAGCGCTAGAGCGCAGCAAACCCAGCGATATTGCGGGAGCGACCATGCAATCTCGGACCGACGAGCAGTTGATCTTGAAGCATCACCCGCTGGTAGGCAGAGGACAGTAATCCGAGCTTCCCCATTCCGGCGGCACGATAAAATGAGCGTAGCTTGCAACTCTACCGCGTCGCCCGCCGCTCGCCAGAGCTAGGGCACTAGAACCGAAAGGAAACGTGAGAAGATGAGATCGCATCGAATTCAATCTCTGGGTTTGGCTCTCGCTTGCCTGATATTCGCTGGCCAAGCCCTTGCCCAGAATGCGCCTACCCAAAACCCAGTCGGCCAGAACGTGCCGGCGCCCCCCGACGCGGACGAATCATTCCTCACGGGTCTGCGCAGAGTCGGCGTGATGGCAGGCCAAGTGGTCGAGTGCTCGGCTGATGCGGAAAGGCAGGCCAAGATTGCCGAGGCGATGGAGCTGGCCAACAAGATCGCGATCCACTTCGGCCTCAAAGCCGCCTTCAACTATGTCGGCGCCGTCGGCTACGGCTCCGGCCACCCGTTCGACAAGGCTGGTTGCACCCAGTCGATCGACGGCTGGAAGGAAATCCAGGCCAAATACCTCACCAAGTGAAGAGCCGTGTCATGAAGAAGCTACTGATGTGCTTTGTGCCGGCCGTACTGATGGCTGCGCACGTATCGGCTGCCCCGCCTTTCGGCTGGGCCGGAATAGTGGCAGGCGACCTCGCGGCTCAAGCACAGGGCGACGCGAATTTGGTGCTGGTGCAGCATCGCGGCGGTGGCGCCCGGGTGAACCGGGCCAATGTGAACCGAGCCAGCATCAACCGAAGCAACTTCAACAGCGCCAACTTTCACCGCGACGTCTCCGTGAACCGTAATGTCAACCGGAACGTCTCTGTGAACCGGAACGTCTCGGTTGGAAACTATGGGCCCAACTGGGGCGGTGTTGCCGCCGGCGTCGCAGTGGGCGCAGGTGTGACGGCGATGGCTACCAGCGCCGCGGCCGCTTCCTCCGCCTATTATCCGCCGCCGCCACCCTATCAGTATTATCCATACGGCTATTAACCGCGGCTACATTAGGCTATCGCCTGCTCGCTGCCGGGGCTGCCCTTGGCGGCCCTGCCCGTGAGGGGGGGAGATCGTGCAGTCCGCATTGCGATTGTTTGCCGCGGTGTCTGTCGCGGTTGATTTGCTGTTGATGCAGCCGGCGGTGGGACAGCGGACAGAAAAGGCGAGCACCCCGTCTGGTTCACCGGCAAGATCGAGCGCGCTGATATCGAACTGGGATGGTGCAACCTGAGCTCGGACGACGAGACCAAATTGCATCAGCTGTGGCACACAGACCCGCAGAAAATACGTCATGTACCGAATAGGCGAACATGATTGCCCTGTTGCGATTCTCGGGCTTTGCGACGGCGACGTTGGCTTTGGCAGCATGTACGGTCTTTCCCGGGCGCTCATACACGCAGACGGGGGAGGATGACATTGAGCGGTTTCGGGCGACGGTCCAGGAGGCCGTCAACTGTCGCACGGCTGCGGCCCGCAATCAGCGGTATGCCGGCCTCGATGTACGCATGCCCCTGGCCGACATCGCTGGAGCAAGCCTGCCGCAAATGATCGATCCGCATCTCGCCACCAGCGACGAGATCGCGGCACTCGATGCCTGGACCCGGGATCTCGGCGCCTGCCGGGAGCGACTGCTGACGGTGACCTACGCCACGCTCCCAAGCTTCGGGCCGATCATCGAGAAGGCGAGGGACAATGACGACGCAGTCTACGTTATGCTCGCGCAACACAAACTGACCTGGGGCCAGGGGGTCATGCGTCTGAAGGTTAATCAGACGGAACTGCGCGCCGCCCTGATCGCCCGTGCGGACCAAATAATCGCTAGGATCGGCAAAGCAGAGGAGGAGGAGCGCAACCGCCGTGCGACGATCTTGAGCTCGGTCATCCGCAGCCTCCCGTGACAGGGCACCCCGGTACCGAATTCACCATTTTCTTAGATTTTATCACAGGCTTTGTGTGTCGCATAATTCATGTCGACCGTGCGGAAACATTATTTGCGGCGGCGTCGCGACTGCAGATGCGTTATCCAAGCCGGTAGTTTGGTTGAAAAAGATCCGCCCAATACCGTGACCGGTTGACCCTGGCGGATCTCCCTGGAGTGGCCTGTCTCAGCCCCATCACTTCAGCCGCTCTTTTCACAAGCCAGGCGGTCGGCGTCGGGCCAGCGCGTTACGTCATGCAGCGGCGGCTCGAACGGGCGAAGACCTTGATGCGCCAGACCAACCAACCGCTTGCTTTGATCGCGCAGGAAGTTGGCTTCGCCGACCAGAGCCATCTGACCAGCGGTCGCCACCCCGCGAGGCAGGCTACTCATAGCTCTGAGGGCGCCTGGCACCAGTAACGGGGATGCCGGTTGAGTCTGCATTCACCCGGTTCTTCGCATACGTGATCGCACGTATTGTCCGAAGGCACCAAAAGCGCTCCTGTCCGGGAAATGTCGACTGAAATTAGTTTTCCGCCGTGAGATGGGGGTGACACCCGGCCGATATCGCGCCGCATTGGCGTGATCCGGGCAACGACAGCAGCCCGCGCGACTGAGGTCTTTGCCGCTCTCGCCGTCATCTGGATCTTGTTCGCAGCGCTCCGGTGGTTTCTGCACGCCGCCAAGTGGTTTTTCGCCGTCGCCATCATCGCCAACCCTGCTGTCCATCGCCGTGAATACTCCAGGAAATCATCTGCAAGCAGGAGCATCTCGACCGCATCATCTGGTCGGAGCGCGCGCATGCCCGCCCAGCGAGGAACATTTTCGCAAGGATCTCAACCAGGACCGCAAGCCGGTCCAATCAGCCGCCGCTGCTGCCGCTTATGAACAGCGCTGCGATCACGCGGTCGGCTGTCATGCCCGAACTCGAACCCGAAAGCTTTCTCTTTCCGGCGGCGCGAAAATGAATGTGGCTTGCAACCCTATTTTGTCGCTGGCCGGAGCGGTGGCGCCTCCTCGATGCGGACCAACATTCCTCACGGGTTTGCGCAGAGTCGGCGTAATAGCGGGCCAAGTGGTCGAGTGCTCGGCTGCTGCCGGCATCTCTGACAGATGGCTGACAACTGGAGATGACAGATGAAAGTCGGAAACCCCAATCGGCGGGCGCTCGGCGTGATCAGCGCTGGGCTCTTGCTGACCATTATAACCGCGCTTGTCGGTCCGGCGCAGGCGCAACAGACGAAACCCAACATCATGCTGATCGTGGCCGACGACCTCGGCTATGGCGACACCGGCCCTTATGGTGGCGGCGAAGGTCGTGGGATGCCGACACCGGGCATCGATCGACTAGCGAACGAGGGCATGACGCTTTTTTCATTTTATGCCCAGCCGAGCTGTACACCGGGGAGGGCCGCGATTCAGACCGGCCGCATCCCGAACCGCAGCGGCATGACGACGGTTTCCTTTCAGGGCCAGGGCGGCGGCCTTCCCGCGGCCGAGTGGACCCTGGGATCGGTGCTTAAGCTGGGCGGGTACAAGACCTTCTTTGCCGGCAAGTGGCACCTCGGCGAGGCCGACTATGCGTTGCCCAACGCGCAGGGCTACGACGAGATGAAATACGCCGGGCTCTATCATCTCAACGCCTACACCTATGCCGACCCGACCTGGTTTCCGGACATGAGCCCGGAATTGCGCGCGATGTTTCAACGGGTCACCAAGGGTGCGATGTCTGGTAACGCAGGCGAGACGCCGCACGAGGATTTCAAGATCAACGGCCAGTACGTCAACACGCCCGCGCAAGGCGTTGTCGGGATACCTTTCTTTGACGAATACGTCGAGAAGGCTTCGCTCGACTATCTCGACCGCGCGGCGCAGGCCGGCGCGCCGTTCTTCATGAGCATCAACTTCATGAAGGTGCACCAGCCAAACCTGCCAGCGCCCGAATACATTGGGAAGTCACTCTCAAAGAGCAAATTCGCGGATTCGGTCGTCGAGCTCGACTCGCGGGTCAGCCGGATCATGGACAAGGTGCGCGCGCTCGGTTTCGACAAGAATACGCTGGTCTTTTTCACCACCGACAACGGCGCCTGGCAGGACGTCTACCCCGATGCGGGCTACACGCCGTTCCGCGGCACCAAGGGAACGGTGCGGGAGGGCGGTAACCGCGTCCCCGCTCTCGCGTGGATGCCCGGCAAGATCGCGGCCGGTACGAGGAACTACGACATTCTCGGCGGTCTCGACCTGATGGCCACCTTCGCCGCGGTCGCCGGCGTCAAGCTCCCGGAGAAGGATCGCGAGAACCAGCCGATCATCTTTGACAGCATCGACATGTCGCCGGCGCTCTTCGGCACCGGAAAATCGGCGCGTAACTCCTGGTTTTACTTCACCGAGAATGAGCTGACCCCTGGTGCGGCGCGGGTCGGCAACTACAAGGCGGTGTTCAACCTGCGTGGTGACGACGGTGCTGCGACCGGCGGGTTGGCGGTGGACTCCAACCTCGGGTGGAAGGGTGCCGACATGTATGTCGCGACGGTGCCGCAGATATTCGATTTATGGCAAGACCCGCAGGAGCGTTATGACATCTTCATGAACAACTATACGGAGCACACCTGGACCTTGGTGAGCATCAGCGCGGCAATCAAGGATTTGATGAAAACCTACGTGCAATACCCACCGCGCAAGCTACAGAGTGAGAGTTATTCGGGACCGATCACTCTTACACAGTATCAGCGGTTCCAATACGTTCGAGAAATGCTCGCCAAGGCGCCAAGGAGGGTATCAACATCCCGCTGCCGACGGGCAATTAGTGGGAACCGAGCGGGGGAAGGACGGTGCGATCCACGGGCAGATCGTTGCGCTCGCCCGCGCCATCCCGGGTTTGCCCAACCATTTCGGGCGAGCCGCTGCCCACGTTACCGCGGAGTGCAGGAGGGCCCAGGCTCTCCTGCACCTCGCCCTCGGTGGGGCGGTTGGTTTCGGCGCCGAATGTCGTCGGGGCGGGAACATAACGAGGAGAGTTCGCCGCAGTGTCGGCGAGCACCCTCGGGAGACCGTCAATGATCATCTGCATGCTTTCACAAGGAGGACCAAATGAAACAGTTATTCTTATTGGGGATTTCACTCCTCGCAGTCTCGGCTTGCGTCCAGCAACCATCTCCGCCACCTGCCGTTGCCGGACAAGCCATGACGCCGGTCAGCTACGCGTCAGGATCACCCGCCAATACGACGCGCGGCTTCGACGGGACGTTCACGGGTCTTGCTGTACAAAACGTCGCTGGGGGTTCGATTACCCCGGGGGCAAGTACGGCTTCGGTAAACTGCCCGAACTATACTGTAGCTTCGCTGCCGCCAGTGACAATCTCCAACGGTCTCGCACAATTCCAAGCGATCGGTCTGACCTTCCAGGGGTACGTCACCCCGCAAGGTGGTTTGATGATGAGCTCGGGGGTCGGTCAAACCTTCCAAGGACAAATCGATACCCGGAATGTCCTCAGCGGTCAGGTGCTCGGGCGTTGCGCCTATAACTTGAGCTGGCAAAGGAGCGCCTGATCGCAGTCGCGCGTCATCCGGTCGCCGCGGCGGTTGGGGGGCAGAATTTCCGCCTCCTTTCCTCACCACAGCGCCTGTTATCGCTCGATTGCGGTCGAGGAAAAGAAGCGGATAGAGGACATGGCGCGCGAGCGATTTCACCGGGTCGAATAACCAACGGAGGAGCTTATGCCATATACCTTGAGGAAAGTCGCACGAGCCGTAAAAACATGGATAGCCGTTTTTGCTCTCACAGCGACGGCTGGAACCGCGCATCTAACGGCTGCACATGCCGATGAAGCGAATGCCAAAAGCCTGCTCAAGGCCATGTCCGGCTATCTGGCCGGGCAAAAGGCGATATCGTTCGATTATGACACGACTCTCGAAATCGTCAGTACTCAGCAGCAGAAGATTGGATTGGCAAGTTCCGGCACTGTGACTCTCGATCGCCCCGATAAGCTTCGCGCGACGCGTACAGGCGGATTTGCAAACGTCGAGATGGTCTTTGACGGGAAGACGCTGACATTGCTCGGCAAGAATGCAAACTTGTATGCGCAAATCGACGCGCCCGGCACGATCGACCAATTGGTCGATGTATTGCGGGACAAGTACCACCGGCCTGTCCCAGCCGCCGATTTGCTGATGTCCGATCCCTACAAAGAGCTGATGCCGGAGGTTAATGACGCGAAGGACCTCGGCAGCGGTGTGATCCATGGCGTCGAGTGCGACCATCTTGCCTTTAGGACAAAAGAGGGACTGGCAGATCTGGATCGCCCAGGGAGCCCGCCCTTACCCTTGCCGTTATGTCATCACGAGCAAGAAGGTTACAGGATCGCCGCAATACAGCATCGATATCACGGGATGGAAAACGGGCGCCGAGGTCGCCTCCGATCGTTTCAAATTGGAGATTCCTTCCGGCGCCAAGCAATTGACTGCAGGCCAAGTCCCCGAGCTTAATGATATACCGGCTATTTTCTCGCCAAAGGGAGCAAAGTGATCATGCTGAAGCGCATCGGTGTTGGGCTACTGGCGATCATCATCTACGCAATTTGCTTGGAACTCGGCGAGCGATTCGAGGTTCCAGGGGCCCGCAGCTTCATTTCAACCGCGGAGGCCATTATCGGCCGCCCGCTAACGCCGATGAGTTATGCCGGCGTCGCGCGAAGGACCGCGCGCCGCTGTGCAGCAGGCGTTTACTATTGCTAGGCCCAGGCGACCGCGGGGGCCTAAGTCGGCTGAACGCGACCATTTACGCCTCCAACGAGGCGAACATGAAGTTGCATGTCCGCTTCCTCGTGGCTTTCGTGCTTGCGGCCGCTGTGGGTTTCGTCCTCAGCACGCAGGCTCTCGCGCAGACCGATCCACTCTCCGCATGGAACGATGGTCCGGCGAAGCAGGCGATCGTCGAGTTCGTGCACGCGACCACTGACCAGGCGAGCCCGCAGTTCGTGCCGCCGGAAGCGCGCATTGCCACCTTCGACCAGGATGGGACGCTCTGGGTCGAGCACCCGATCTATACGCAATTGGTCTTTTGCCTGGACCGGGTGCCGAAAGTGAATAGTCGGGTTGTCCCGCTCTTCTCATCCTCCTGATCGAACCGGAAACAGCCGGACCGCCATCGCGACGAGGAAATGCCGGGTAGCGTCACGTCGGTGTTCAGCGAGCCGGAGGATTTCGAGGCTGCCTTACGCGAGGAGGGCGGCCTCGGCCTGCTCGTCACCGGACAGGGCGAGTTCCGGGCGCGGCTGACCCAGGTCGCGCTGCACCGCCTGCGGCTGTCGGCTGCCGAGGAGCACCTGCCGCGGATCGCCCTTGTCGCGGCGCCGGCCGACATGGTCCTGGTTTCGCTGCCGAGCGGCAATAGACCCGCGCCGATCTCGGGCGGGATCAGGATCGGAGCGGCCGAGATCATGACCCTCGGGGCGGGCCAACGTCTGCACGCGCGAACCGAGGGGCCCTGCCGCTGGAGCTCGATCTGGGTGCCGGCCGCGGGGCTGGCTCGGCATGGCAGTGCGTTGACCGGAGCCGTCTTCGCCGTCCCGTCCGCCGCCCGGTGGTGGCGCCCTCGACCGGCGATGGGCAGGCATCTGCACCACCTCCATTCGGCTGCCGTCGGCGCGGTCGAAAGTCGGTCGAACGCGCTTATCGGCGCCGAAGCCGCGCACGGGCTGGAGCAGCAACCGATCGATGCCATGGTCGAGTGCCTCTCGAATGGCGCGGCGATCGAGGCTGCGCCCGCCACGCGTGAACGCCAGAACGTCGCGCTCCGCTTCGAGGCTTTGCTGCAAACTGAGCTGGAGCGGTATCTCCGGATGGCGGAAATCTGCGCGGCGCTCGGCGTCTCGGCGTGAACCCTGCGTGAATGCTGCGAGGAACAGCTCGGCATGGGCCCGACCGAGGAAGTTCGCCGCCGGCGGATGCAACTGGTGCATCGCACCCTGCGCGACGGAGAGCCCGACCCGGCAAGCGTATCGGCCGTCGCGCGACGCTACGGGTTTCGCGGCCTCGGGCGTTTTGCCGCAGAATACCGTGCCCTGTTCGGCGAGCTGCCATCCGCCACCTTGCGGCGAGGCTCGGGCCACGATAGGGCCCGCCTGTCGTTGCATCGCAGGCGCAGCCGCGTGTGAAATTTTTGGGACAGTCGATCCATATAGGGCCCGGGACAAGGCAACGTGCCCTAGGTAGTTTTCAGCATTTCTGCCAAAATCGCATAGCGCCGAACTGGGCGCATCCCGAAAGATCTAATACCATATCCGTCGCGCTCGTGAGCGCGTGCGCGCTACAAGCCTCGTTCTTCTTAAAATGGGTTATAGGGCGAGGGGACAAATGCGACCAGAACGATCATTGACGTCCCGCCTGCGGGCGGCTGCTGTCTTGCTGATCCTGTGTGCGGGCTTCGCATCGGCAGCGAGCGCGCAGGTTGCGCCGATCGTCGACGGCGTGCCCTTCCTGATCCGCTTCGGCGGCACGGTGCGCGGGCTAAAGCCGGGCGCACCGGTAGAGGTTCGGGGCATCCGCATTGGCGAGGTGACGAGCGTCGGCGTAGATTACGCCCCCGACAGCAACGGCTTCGTCGCACCGGTCGCGATCGTGCTGCAGCCGAGCCTCTTTCCTGCTGCCGGCGTGCATCCGCGCACCGCCGCGGAGGTCTATGACGCGGCCGATGTGCTGGTGCAGCGCGGGCTGCGCGCTCAGGTTTCGGACACGCAACTGTTGGGCGGCGACGCGATCGTCACGCTCGATATCCAGCCCGACGCCGCGCCGGCGACATTGGACCGGAGCGGGAAAGTGCCGGAACTGCCGGCCGGGCCGACACCGCGGGAGAGGATCGAGCAGCAGTTCCAGCCGCTGATCGCCAAGCTCGCCAATGCGCCGATCGATCAGGTGTTCGCCGAGCTGCAGGACTCGATGGCCGCGCTGAAGCAACTGGTCACCGGACCGGAGCTGCGCGGCGCGCTGGAGGAACTGCGTGGCGCCTCGGCCGACCTGCGCAACGTCGTCGATCGCCTCGGCGCGCGCGCCGAGGCGCTGGTCGGCAATCTGAACGAGACGGTGCAGTCGACGAACCGGCTGATCGACCATACCGGGCAGACGCTCGCCACGATCGAGCGGCAGGTGGGCGATCGCTCGCCCCTGCTGGCCGATATCCGCGGCCTCGTGCAGCAGATGGACGGGGCGGCGCGCTCGCTGCGGCTGATGGCGGAATATCTCGAACGCAATCCGAATGCGCTGATCACCGGCAAGTCGGACATCCGGCGATGAGGGGACATCGGCTCCCGGCCGCGGCGGCGCTGCTGCTCGCGGCTTGCGGATCGACGCCGACACAGGTGTTCGATCTCTCGCCCGGGGTTCCGGGTGCGCCGGTCGCCGCCGTGCCGTCGCGCGAGGGGCCGCTGATCTGGGTGGATAAGCCTTTGGTCGCCGGCTATTTCGACCGCACGCAGATGGTGACGCGCGGCGGCTCCGGCAGCCGCATCTCGATCCATGAGTTCGAGGTATGGAGCGATCCGCCCGCCGACCTCATACAGCGCGCCGTCGTGGACGACCTCGCGCACCGGTTCGGCGCCGACCGGGTGATGGCGACGCCGGTTGCGCATTATGCGACACCGGGATGGCAGGTAGCGGTCGATGTGATCCGTTTCGATGTGGACGACGGCGGCGAGGCGGTGTTGGATGCGCGTTGGACACTGCTCGCGGGGTCGAGCGACCGCCTTGCTGCGAGCCGGCGCGAGCGGATCGAGGTGCCGGCCGGCGACACCGCCGATCCGGCCAAGCGGGTGACGGCGCTGCGTGAGGCCGTGGCGATGCTGGCGAGCCGGATCGGCGACGCGGTCGCGGCGGCTGCGACGCCGGATGCACGCAGACGGTAGGCGGAAGCCCCGGATGAACACACCAACCGGACCTTCGGGCCGGAAACCAGCCTGCCGGAGGCGATTAGCTCTGATAGCGCTTCGCGAATTCGGGCATCTGCCGGCGAATACAGATCGCTCTTCGGGGGAGCGCCGTCGGCTACGCTCCATCGCCCGCGAGAGTAGCGACTACCAGGTTGCGAAATAACATCAGCGATGCACCAGCATCGTCATTCCGGCCGTAGCGAAGCGGAGAGCCGGAATCCAGTAAGCCGCTGAGGTAATTGGATTCCTGCTTTTGCAGGAATGACGACAAGACCCGTCTCGGGCACGGATACGAGCAAATAGAGGGTTTTTCGACACTCCGGGAGAGACGGCGTTCACATTTTCGGTAATTCTGCCGAAAGTGAATAGCCAGGACCGGTCACCCCTCACAAACTCGGTTCGATAACGGCCCTCTGGCTTAGCGGGGTCGGCTACGGGGCGCGGTGGTCAAGAGAAATGCCGGGCAGCGTCACGTCGGTGTTCAGCGAAGCGGAAGATTTCGCGGCCGCCTTGCGTGAGGAGGGCGGCCTCGGCCTGCTGATCACCGGTCGCGGCCAGTTCCGGGCGCGGCTGACCCAGGTCAAGCTGCACTGCCTGCGCCTGTCGGCTGCCGAGGAGCAGCTGTCGCGGATTGCCTTCGTCGCGGTGCCGGCCGACCTGATCCTGGTTTCGCTGCCGATCGATGGTCGACCTGTGCCGATCTGGGGCGGGGTCAGGATGCGAGCGGGCGAGATCATGACCTTCGGCCCAGGCCAGCGTGTACACGCGCGAACCGACGGGCCCTCCCGTTCGGGCGCCATCTGGTTGCCGGCCCAGGATCTGGCCCGATACGGCCGCGCGTTGATCGGAGCGACGTTCGCCGTCCCGTCCCCCGCAAGATCGTGGCGATCTCAGTCGGCGGCCGGCAGGGAGCTGCGCCAACTCCATCGGGCCGGCACCCGCATGGCCGAATCTCGGCCGGAAACACTCGTCGGCGCCGAGGCAGCGCACGGGCTGGAGCAGCAATTGATCCACGCCCTGGTCGAGTGCCTGTCAGCAGGGTCGGCGGTCGAGGTTACGGCGGGTGCGCGGCGGCACCAGGACATCGTGGTCCGCTTCGAGGGTCTGCTCGAGGCTCAGCCGGAACGGAATTTGCCCATCGGAGAGATTTCGGCGGCGCTGGGCGTCTCGGAGAGGACCCTGCGCGGCGTGTGCGCGGAGCATTTGGGTATGAGCCCGACCAGCTACCTTCGCCTCCGTCGCATGCACTCGGTGCACGACACGCTGCGGAGTGGAGCCCCCGAGGCGGCAAGCGTCTCGGAGGTCGCGCGGCGCTATGGCTTCGGCCACCTCGGTCGTTTCTCAGCCGACTATCGCGCCCTGTTCGGCGAGTTGCCGTCCGCGACCTTGCGCCGCGGCTTGCACTCGGAAATGGCGCATCTCGTGCTGCGCCGGTCGCGTAGCCGAGTGTGAAGCTTTGGTGAAATTTTGCTGCATTCGTTGATCAACGAAGGGGCGACACGGTAGGGTATCGAAACTGGGGAAGGCGGAGCATGCCATCGAGCGCAGTCCGCACATTCACCGATTCCGACGACTACACGTCAGCGATCCGTAACACGAGGGCGGAGCTGACGGTCATCGGGCGCGGGCATTTCACCGCGAGCGTCACCCGTATCGATCTGCATCGCCTGTGGATGCAGCGGTTCTCCGACAACCTGCCGCGGGTCGCGCATTCGGCCGCCGGGACCGGGCGCGCCGTCATCTCGTTCCGCACGGAGCCTGGGCCAAGCCTGCTCTGGAGCGGTGTTGAAATGCAGCCGACCAATATCATACGACACAGCGAGGGTAAGAGCTCCTTTCAGCACTCATCCGGGTCCGCTTGCTGGGGTGCCATGTCGTTGCCGGTGGAGGACATGGTTTCTGTCGGGGCGGCGATTGCCGGAGTTGACCTTGCACCGCCGCGTGATGCGCTGATCGTCACCCCCTCACCAGCCGCGACGGCGAAGCTTCAGCGGTTGCACGCGGCGGCGGGGCAGCTGGCGGAAGACGCCCCCGCGGTGATTGCCCATCCCGAGGCAGCGCGCGGTCTCGAGCAGGCGTTGATCGAAGCCATGGTCGGCTGCCTCGGCGAGGGCGAGGTACGCGAGGACAGATCGGCGTTGCGGCACCACGCGATGATCCTGCGCAGGTTTCGCAGGGCGGTGGAGGAAAATCCCGATCAAGCGCTTTATATCCCGGCTCTCTGCACGTCGATCGGGGTGGCGGACCGGACACTGCGGGTATGCTGCCAGGAGCAGCTCGGGATGAGCCCCAAGCGATACTTGCTGTTGCGCCGGATGCATCTCGCAAGGCGCGCCCTGCGCGAGAGCGCCCCCACTGCGGCAACCGTGACTGAAATCGCCGCGCAATACGGCTTCTGGCAATTCGGACGGTTCGCCGGCGAATACAAGTCGCTTTTCGGGGAATTGCCCTCCGCTACGCTTGGTGACCCGCGCGAGTAGCGGCGGAGCGCCGCGTTCACATCTTCGGCATTTCTGCCAAAAGTGAATAGCCCCCGGATTTAGCCCTGCACCACAATCACCTCCGCATCCCCGGGGCATATGCCGGAGAGCAATCGTCACACTCTTTGACGGGAGGTGAGTAGATGAAGACACGACATCTCACATGGCCGAGGCTCGGCGCAATCGCCGTCGGGCTGTTGCTGGCCGCGGCTGGGGTTCCGAGCCCGGCGCGAGCTCAGGCGCCGGCACAAAAGCCCAACATCATGTTCATCATGGGCGATGACATCGGCTGGATGCAGCCCAGCATCTACCACCGTGGCCTGATGGTGGGTGAAACGCCCAACATCGACCGCATCGGCAACGAGGGCGCCATCTTCATGGACTACCTCGCCATGCAGAGCTGCACCTCCGGGCGCAATGCCTTCTTCACCGGCATGTATCCGCTGCGCACGGGCATGATCCCGCCACAACTACCCGGCAGCCCCTCCTTCCTGCAGCCCGGCACCCCGGCCCTCGCCAAGTTCCTGTACGATCTCGGCTACACCACCGGCGAGTTCGGCAAGAACCATTTGGGCGACCATACTGCGGCATTGCCGACGGCGCACGGCTTCCAGGAGTATTGGGGCTACCTCTATCACTTGGACGCGATGCAGCAGGTGAGCTTCCCCGACATCAATTCTTCGCCGACCGTGCAGGGCATCGCGCCGCCGTGCAAGAACACGCCGGTGCCGGGCCTTTTGGACACCCCCGGCGCCGTGGACCCCAAGACGACGACCTGCCTGACGCCGCCGCGGCCGGTCATCTGGTGCACGTCGTCCGATGGCACGGAGAAGAACCAGAGCTGCAAGGACCAGGGCCCGCTTAGCTTGGAGCGGTCGAAGACGGTGGACGAGGAGATCTCAGCCAAGGTCATCGACTTCCTCGACCGCAACGACCCCAAGAAGACCGGCAAACCCTTCTTCGTCTGGTACAATCCGGCGCGTATGCACGTCACCACAGTGCTGCCCGACAAGTATCTGGACATGATCGGCACAAAGGGTGGCAAGGACTGGGGCCTCAACGAAGCCGGCATGAAGCAGATGGACGACAACATCGGCTATGTCCTGAAAAAGCTCGAGGACATCGGCCAGCTGGACAACACCATCGTCGTCTTCACCACCGACAATGGTGCCGAGACAGTCAGCTTCCCCGACGGCGGCATCACGCCATTCAAGGGCCAGAAGGGCGAGGCCTGGGAAGGCGGCTACCGCTCACCGCAAGTCGTCCGCTGGCCGGGCCACATCAAGCCGGGAACGGTCAAGAAGGAGATGTTCGCGGCCCTCGACTGGGTGCCGACGTTTGTCGACATCGCCGGAGGCCCCAAGGGCGACGGGCTGAAGAAGCAGATCGAGGCCGGAAGCTATCCCGGCATCGTCAAGACGACGCTGGATGGCTTTGACCAGCGCCCCTACCTCGAAGGCACGTCGGATAACTCTGCCCGTGATGTCTTCTTCTACTACTCGGGCGCGACGCCATCCGCCGTGCGCTACAAGAATTGGAAGATGTACTACTCGATGGCACCCGGGGGAGCGGCCGGCTGGTTCCTGCCGCTCGTCAACTACCACTGGACTTTGGTCGCCAACGTGAAGCGCGATCCCTTCGAGCAGGCTGTCAGCTTCGGGGACGCAAAATCAGCCATGGAGCTGGGCGGTACACTCGGCTCTCCATCGACCGCATATTTGTACGACTGGAACATGCTGCCGATCGGCCAGCAACTCTGGGAACAGGAGTTGGCGTCCTACGAAAAGTTCCCGCCGCTGCAACCGCCGGAGACCTACAACCTGAGCGGTATTCTGCAGGAAATGAAAGCCCACAAAGGGGATGACTAGCTCGTTACCGACTAGCTGTGGCAACTGCGTGTGACGGCCTAGACCCAACAACAGTGATACTGGTGGCGAATTCGACGTTCGAATGATGTTCCAGTCAGAACCTCCCTGATCAACCTGGATGGGGCCGCTCAGGCTTCGCTTGGCGCCGCTCCCGCAGGCCGTGGTCGGCAAAGCGGCGAATTCGCCACCAGTGTCACTGTTGTTGGGTCTAGGCCTAATGGGAAGAGGGAAGCTGGGGCTAGGCGCCGGCTCCGCCACTTGACAGCGCCGTGGCCGCCTAATTCGTGAGCGATATCTTCAGGCCCTCGGCCGCCAGCGAGAGGCTCAGGCCGGCCGTGGTGGATGTCAGATGGATCACCACGCCGTTCTGGTTCCTCATCGCGGCGACATTGCCACCGCCGCCGAGCGTGGCGCCGGCCGCAACGGAGGTGAAGACGCCGTTGATGTCCTGTGGCGTCCTGAGTCCCTCCACGCTTCCTGCGGCGGTGTAGTCGGTGACGCCGACGCTCGCGAGCGAGATGCCGCTGATCTTCAGCGGATAGTGTTTGCCTTGGAAGATCAGGGTGCCGC